>CAYHHJ010000001.1:0-25240 GCA_964356405.1 uncultured Candidatus Peribacteria bacterium
GGTCAAGGCTTTGCTTCACGGCCTCATTTTTGGACGTCTCACCGGCGGGGATTACAAAGATTTCAGCGAGTAAGCCCTCCTCACGCAGGCGGCCTAGCAGGGCCGTTCCGTGGTGAGATTCCACAGTTGAATCGGTTATCAACGCATAGCGATAGGCAGGTGCTTTTTCTTTCAAAAGCTCAGGAAGTTTTGCGAGCAAACCTTGCCCCACATAGACTTCAGTAATCTGAGATTTTTCAGCGACGGTGTAGCTTAGATTTGGGTTCATTTGTTGAGGAAGTTTTTCATTTCAAGAAGTAAGGCTTCGGTGTCCTCCCAACTGATGCATGGATCGGTCACGGAAAGGCCCGCGCGATTCACCGATTCCGGCGTGTGATCTTCGAGCTTTTGATTGCCAGAGAGGAGGAAGCTTTCGAGCATGAATCCTTTTACAAATTGATTCAATTCGGGGTACAGCGCAAGGGTGGAAAGCACCTCACGCACCACATGAATTTGTTGAAGCGGATTTTTTACACCATTGAGTTTGCAGTTGTCGTGACTCGCATCGATCACAATGGCTGGGTTTTTGACGCGAGCTTTTTCGAGGCACTCCTTGGCTTTGTACAAATCTTCCAGGTGATAGTTGGGCTCGGTGAGACCACCGCGAAGCACCAAATGTGCGTAGGGATTTCCTTGCGTTTTCACCTGCATTCCATCGAATACGGCGGTGTGGCCGTGTTGAGCGGCGAGCACGCTGTTCACCCCTAGTTCGACGTTTCCGCTGGTGGGATTTTTCATTCCCACGGGACACTCCACGGCAGATGCAAAAATGCGATGTTCCTGATCCTCGGTACTGCGTGCGCCGATGGCAAGCCAAGAAATGAGTTCGATGAATCCTTTGGCGTTGTTAGTGAAGACCGCTTCGTCTGCAATGGGAAGGCCAAGCTCGATCACTTCAACCATGAGGCGGCGGGCATAGTAGACCCCTGCTTCAATGTCCGGTTCCTCGAAAGGATTGGGTTGATTCACGGGCCCCAACCAGCCTTTTGTGGTGCGTGGTTTTTGGATGTAAAGACGCATCACCAGTTTGAGACTGTCTTTCACTTTTTCATTCAGTTCCACGAGGCGTTTTGCATACTCGATTACGGCTTCATGAGGCCAGGCCGAGCAGGGGCCAACCACCACCAATTTGCGAGAATCTTCCCCCGCGAGTATGGCTTGAATTTCTTTTCGATCTTGAGCGATTCGTTCGAATGCTTTTTCGGAAAGGGGAGTGGCTTGAATGATGTCTTCAGCCCGGGGTAGATTTTTTTGAATGGAATAGCGCATAGATGAAAGTTAAGAGTTGAGAAGGGTTTCCCACAGGCGAATTTGTTCCAAAGCCTGTGCTTTAAACATAGTGAGTCCGGATCGGGTTTCGGCGCCCGCAGCTTTGGCTTCGCGAAGCAGGCGCGTTTCCTCAGGATTATAAATAATATCAAAGACTACTTGGCCAGGGTGCAGGAAGCTTGCGTCGATAGGAGTTTGATCTACTTCGGGAGCGAGCCCCAGTGGGGTGGCATTGATTAGTACGTCAAAAGTTTGGGTGGCCAAATCAGCATCCTCAATGGCGGTACCGCCAAAGTGATTAACCAAATCTTCTGCACGTTCACGATTGCGATTTAAACAGAATAGTTCCCCACCTTCATCGTTCACAAATGCGGCGACAGGTTTTGCAACACCTCCAGCGCCCAGGAGTAAAACCCGTTTTCCTTTGAGTGGTAGGCCTTCTAGGGCGACTGAAATGCCAAGGTAGTCGGTGTTATATCCAAGGAGTTTCCCGTCTTTTTGGAGTACCGTGTTGACACTTTGGAGCCTCTCTGCCAGTGGGTCTATTTCATCCAAAAAAGGAAGGATGCTTTCTTTGAAAGGAAGGGTTACGGCAGTGAGACCAATCTTTAAAGTGCGCAGAGTTTGGACCAATGCGAACAGGTCTTCGTTTTCGAAAGCGAGTAGCACGGCATCGAGGCTGCGCCGTGCATACTCAGCATTGTGAAAAGAGGGGCTGAGGCTGTGGCTCAAAGGAAATCCAATGACCGCATTGAGTTTGGTTTTACCGGTGATCATAGTTGTGAGACTAAAAAGGTGAGCGCTTCTTCATAAGACTGAATTTGTTTGCCGTAGAATTGTTTTAAACAGGCAGGTTCCGTGACCGAAATGGCTCGCCAAGGTTCTCTGTTTTTGACGTCTGAGAGATGCACTTCAACGCAGGGTACGCCGCTGTCTATGAGTGAATCGTGGAGTGCATAGCTGGAGTGAGTGAGAGCGCCGGGATTGATCAAAATACCCACTGCATTTCCGGATTTTTCTTGGATCCAATCAATGAGGCTACCCTCGTGGTTTGACTGAAAACATTCAAGTTCATAGCCTAGTTCTTCGGCTCGTTTGTGCAACTGCGCTTCGAGTTCTGGAAGCGTTAAGCTTCCATAGTGAGCAGGGTCGCGCTTCCCTAGCTGGTTTAAGTTTGGCCCGTGAATGAGAAGTATTTTTGTCATTGGGTGAGGTTCAAGTGAGTAAGGACTTCTTCGGTCAGAGAGTCTATGGAGCCCTCGTTTTTTACTGTGATTTTGGCTAAGCGGTCAAACACAGGTATCCGTTCCGCCCACAGTTCCTGGAATTGGTCAAAAGCATCTTCTTCTTGTGAGAAAAAGGCTGGCTTTCCGTTGATCATGATGCGTTCAAAAACGATGCTTCGAGGTGCCGCCACGTGGACAAGTTCATGTCCTTGCAAGAGTATTTGATTCTGCTCCATGAGTGGAGTTCCACCACCCAAGGCTAGGACGAGTGGAACTTCACCGGCGAGAATTTCCGTCAACGCTTCGCTTTCCAATCCTCTGAAAAACGCTTCTCCATGCTTGTGAAGAATCTCACGGCAGCTTTCTTCTTGCCCGCATTGTTTAGAGTGCAGGCGTACGATTTCAGCGTCCAAATCTACGAAGGGTCGCTTGAGTCGAATGGAGAGGTTTTCACCAAGGAGAGATTTCCCCGCGTGTTTGAACCCGATAAGAACTAGATGAGAAGACATGGGGCGTAAGTTAATCGAAGTAAAGTGTCGCGGTGAGTGCTTTTAAATGATCTCCAAAGAGGGGGTAAGTCTTACGGAGTCCTTCGGCGGTGTCAATAACGGTTTCGCCGTCGGCTAAAAGTCCGGCCAAAGCCAGGGCCATGATGGTACGGTGGTCGTTAAAGCCCTGTACCTTTGCTCCATGCAAGGGGGAGGGGTGAATGACGAGGCCGTCTGCAAGTTCTTCGATGTGTGCCCCCATGGCCTGTAAGCCCGCCGTTATCGAGTGGAGCCGATCCGTTTCTTTGAATCGAGCCTGGGGAACGTTTAAAATTCGAGTCACTCCTTCCGCCTGAGTTCCTAGCACGGCAAGGGTGGGGACTAAGTCTGGGATATCGTTGGCGTCGATGTCGAGCCCTTTTAATGAGGCTTTGTGAACACGAATGTTGTGTGAAGAAATAGATAGTTTTGCGCCCATTTTTTCCAAAATGCTCAGAAGGCGTCGGTCTCCTTGCAGATCTTTTGAGTCCAATCCTTCAAGGTTTATTTCGCCGTCGAACAGGGCACCTGCTGCCAAGAATGTGGAGGCGGAGGAGTAGTCGCCCGGAACATAGTAATCGATGGGTGAATAGACCCGTCCAGCTCTTAAATGAAAGTGATCAACGCTCCCCTCGCGAATGTGCTCAAATCGGATGTTTTGTGAGCTCAGCCACTCCAAGGTGAGGTCTAGGTAAGGGCGTTCGTTGAGATTCTCGACGTGAAGTTCTACGTCACTTTCGGCGTAGAGGCCGGAAAGCAAAAGGGCGGAAATGAATTGAGAAGTGAGACCGTTCACTAGGGTTGAACCACCTTTGAGCGGGCCACGTATCGCGATAGGCCACGTCGAAGAATCAATGTGACAGCCCAAATCAGAAAGGTTCTTTAGCAAATCTTGAAGGGGGCGCTTTCGCATTTGTTCATCGGCGTTTATTTGCATGAGCAGCGCGCCTTCGGTCAAAGCCAAAATGGGAAGTACGAAGCGGGTAGTGATGCCGGAGTTGGCCGTCCACACGGTATTTTTTAGCGGTCGCAAAGGAAAACCCCGGCTCTCCACACGGATGCAGTTTTCGTGACAAGTGGCCGTTTCAATCTTGGCTCCCAAATCTTTACAAACAGTGAGTGCCGCTGAAACATCTTCAGATTCAGGAAGAAAATGAAGGGTGGATACGCCCTTTGCCAGGGTAGCCACAAGCAGAGCCCTCACGCTTTGGGATTTTGAGCCCGGAATGCGTAAGGTTCCGTTGAGTGCGGTGCTGGGAAGAACGTGTAGGTTCATAAACAAAAAGTCCCCGCGAGTGCGAGGCCAAGAGGGTAAATATTACACACTTCTTAGAGGCCTCGCTGGTGGGCGAAGAATTTAAAGCTGCTAAAGAAGTAAGTGTGTGTCATGTAAGTGAAGAAAGCCTACTCCCATCTTGAAAAGGCTGTCAACGCTTTACAGTAGGGCGATTTTTGATTAAAAGGGAACCGTACAGTTTAAAATGTCTTTTATGCAAAACATTGAAATCATGGCTCCGGTGGGGTCTTTTGAAGCCCTTGCGGCGGCAATTCATGCTGGATGCGACAGCATTTACTTTGGGATGGAGCAGCTTAATATGCGAGCCAGAGCTTCCCATAATTTTACTCTGGAGGAGCTGAAAGAAGTGACTCAAACGTGTAGGGAGCACGGGGTTCGCTCGTACCTCACGATGAATACGTTGCTGTACCAGCACGATCTGATTTTGATGCGCAAAATTCTGGATGCGGCTAAGGAGGCGGAAGTGTCTGCGGTCATCATCCAAGACATTGCGGCCATTCAGTATGCTAAGTCGATTGGACTGTCCATTCATGCGTCTACACAGCTTTCCATTTCTAACTACGAAGCCGTGAAGTTTTATGCACAGTTTGCAGATACCATTGTGCTTGCCCGCGAAGTGGACATGGACATGATGCGTGAGATTTGTGCGAACATAGAAAAAGATCAACTCAAGGGTCCGGCCGGCGAGCTCATTCGCATCGAAGTGTTTGTGCATGGGGCGCTTTGCATAGCGCAAAGTGGACGTTGCCAAATGAGCCTTATCACCAACAATACTTCAGCACAGCGTGGAGCCTGCCTTCAAGAATGCCGTAAAAAATATCGAGTGATTGATGAGGAAACCGGGACTGAGATGGTGATCGACAACGAGTATGTGCTCAGTCCCACGGATTTATGCTGTTTGCCTTTTTTGGATAAGCTTGCCGCTACGGGTGTTTCCGTTTTTAAGATTGAAGGCCGTGGGAAAAGTGCTGACTATGTGAGCAAGGTGGTTCAGGTTTATCGTGAGGCACGTGACGCCATTTTGGAAGGGAGCTTTGGCCAAGAGAAGGTGGAGAAGTGGATGGAAACTTTGAAAAGTGTGTATAATCGCGGGTTTTCGGAAGGCTACTATTTGGGCCGCAAGCTCCCGGAGTGGAGCGGATTTCCCAGGAACAAATCAACGGATGAAAAGATCTATGTTGGCGACGTTAGTCACTATTTTCCTAAGGTTAAAGTTGCGGAAATTAATACTTTGGCGCACGAAATAAAGAAGGGTGATCGTTTTGTGATCATGGGAAAAACAACCGGTGCCGTGTTTGGAGAAGTTCAGTGTTTGGTGAAGGATGACGTTGAAGTGGAGGAGTCTGGCAAAAAATGTCTGGTGACCCTACCTTTGGATGAAACAGTTCGTAAAAATGACAAGGTTTATCTCCTCAAATCTCGTGCCATCAATGTCCTTTAAGATCGTTCATTTTCGTAAAGACTGTATTGGCTGCAACTCCTGCGTGAACATTGCTCCTCAGTCTTGGACGATGGATGAAAAAGAAGGGAAAGCCTCGCTCGTGGGAGGAAAACAAAAACGAGACGTGTTTGTTGGGGAAGCTTTTGACTGTGACTTAGAGGACAATAGGCGTGCCGCTGAGGCTTGCCCAATGCGGATCATTCAGATCAATTCTAAACCATGAAGAAGCACAAACAGGAAAAACTAGGTGAGTGGTTTGGATTCGGCACGGTTCTTATGTATGCCTTTTGGCCGATTGGCGCAAATTTTTTCGCCAAGCAAATGCCGCCCATGCAATTTTTGGCGTACATCACTCTACTGGGCGCGGTGCCGATGCTGATTTCCACTTTGTATCTTGGACAATTCAAGCAGCTTTTTCATGCGAAGACGCTTGCCACTTTACTGCTCTACACCATTTTGCTGGCGGTGATTCCGTACATGATTATTACCTACGCCACGCAATTCACCAGCGCTATAGACACCGGATTTTTAACCCAGACAGAGGGAATTTATGGAGCTGTTTTGGGCTGGCTGATTTTTAAAGAAAGTATTGGTAGAAATAAAGTTCTTGGGTTTGGATTCATTTTTCTGGCGAATTTTCTGCTCATTTATAATGGAGGGGTGGAGTTCAGTTGGGCAAATGTGGCGATTGCTATTGCTCCGGTGAGCTTTGTGCTGGGGAATATTTTGGCAAAGAACTTGCAGAAGGAAAACCTAGGTTGGGCGCCGCTTTTGCTGTTTAGAAATGGGGTAGGAGGGCTGATTATTCTGTTCATGGCCGTGCTGATGGAGGACGTGGCCGTTCCTCCTTCGCATTTGATTTGGCCGATTCTTTTACTGGGGCTAATCGTGTTTGGTATTGAGAAGATTTTTTGGCAGCTTGCCTTGCACCGGCTCGATCTTTCTAAGGCGACGGCCATTGTGATTACCTCACCGGTTTTCACCTTTGTGCTGGCCTATTTTTTCCTGAGTGAAGTGCCGGACGTGTATCAGTGGATGGCCTTTGTTTTCACGCTGATTGGAATTGGATTTATTTTGAAAACCCACTCCAAACAATGGATACAAGTGGAGCAGTAGTTTGGTCCGTTTACGTGCTGAGGTGTAAGGACGGCAGCCTTTACACGGGTTCGACGAATAACCTGGGAAAGCGCGTGCACGCGCACAATCATTTGAAGAGCGCGGCTAAATATACCCGGGCACGGAGGCCTGTGGAGTTGGTGTATAAAGAAAACTGCGCGACTCTGGCGGAGGCACGCAGTCGGGAGGCCGCTATTAAGCGCCTCACACGTGAAGAGAAACTGGCTTTAATTACTTCGTGTGCCTTTTAACTACGAAGTAGTAAATGGCCGCACCAATGAATCCGGTGAAGACCATGAGGATGATCCACATTGCCTTGTCTTTGATGTCGTGAGTAGCTGCATGGACGAGCATCATGATCCAGAAAACCATAGTAACGATTCCAAGAATTCCAAAGACGATGAAGATGCCGAGGCCAGCTGCTAGGAAAGGGCCGGCCATCTCTTGTAACTGTGCACAATCAACGGTTTCACCGTTGAGGGTACAGTCTGTAGATAGGTCTGGGCCACCTGGGGCTATATCAGCAAGCGCCATTTGCGCACCAACGGCTAAAGAAGCGAGCGAAGCGGACGCAGTACGGAGGAGAGCTTTCATGGGGAGGAGGTTAATGCAAACATTATACCATCTTCTCGAGATCATCTCAATTGGAACGGAGCTTCAGCGTTTTGGTGATGCCCACTTTATTCACAAAATACCGGTCGTGGGAAATGAGGATCATGGCGATTTCTTGGTCGAGAAGGAAGCGCTCAAGGTCTTCACGAAGGAAAATGTCGAGGTGGTTTGTTGGCTCGTCCAGTAGGAGCACGTCGGGCCTGTTGGTGAGTAGGATGGCGAATTCGAGACGGCGTTGTTGCCCGTAGCTGAGGGTTTTAATTTTGCTATCCACGAGCTCGGCGGGGAACAAAAAGTTCGCCAGTACGCTGCGGCCCGAGGTGTATTCGATTTGCGTCTGATTCCCGAATTCGTCGAGCACGGTTTTATTTTGATCGAGCTTGGAAAACTGGCCAAGGTAACCGATTTTAAGGTTGGCTCGCAGGTTTACGGAGCCGTCATAATCTTTATCACCCCCACTGAGGATGCCGAGCAAGGTGCTTTTGCCGGAGCCGTTGGAGCCTTCCACCAGCACGCGGTCGCCGTGTTCTACTTTGAGCACCGTGTCTTTCAAAAGTTCCTTGTCACCAAAGTGTTTAGAGTTAATGCGCACGTTCATCACCATGCCTTCTTGGCCGGTTTTGAGCGGCTTCATTTTCACGCGGGGATCGGGCACAGGGGCGGGTGGGGCCTTTTTTTCCATGCGTTCCAGGGCCTTCTTTTTTTGTGCCACGGTGGCGGTGAATTTGAACTTGGGGTGGTTGGCGTTTTCGGCGAGCCAAGATTCAAGTTCATTCACTTCGCGCATGCTAAAATCATAGAGTTGCATGCGTTTTTCATAGCGTTCATAGCGCTCCACAAGGAAGCGGTCGTAGGAGCCGCTGTAGACTTCAATGCCGTGCTCAGCCGTGATTTCCCAGATTTGGTTGGCCACCGCGTTGATGAAAAATCGGTCGTGTGACACAAAGGCCACTGAGCCTTTAAACTCATTCACAAAGCCCTTCAACCATTCGATGCTGGCGTGGTCCAAGTGGTTGGTTGGTTCGTCTAAAAGTAGGATGGTCGGCTCGAGCAGCAGGAGTTCGGCAATGGCGATTCGCACGCGTTGTCCACCACTCAGGCTCTTAAGCGGCTGCTCTAAAATTTCCTGTGGCAGATTCACGTCTTGCAGCACCATGTCGATTTGGTAGCTCATCCAGTCTTCTTCGAGTTTGGTGGTCAAGTAAGCTCCTACGGTTTGTTCTTCGTCAGGGAAAAGAATGTCCTGTTTGAGGTAGGCAATGACTTCTTGAGAGCAGTTCACGCTGCCGTTGGCCGGTTCGAGTTCGCCCGTGATCAGCTTGAGAAGTGTCGATTTTCCACATCCATTTTTCCCCACAATCGCCACGCGTTTTTTGGATGCGCCATCGAGAGATACGCTGATGCCTTCAAAGAGTGGGCCGGAGGCGGTTTCGTAGGAAAGGTCTTTTGTGAGGAGCATTTTTTGCTTTAAGCAGGCGGTACTATAGGGTAAGATTCGTCTATGCTCAAGTTCACGCATCTTCATTACGAACAAAACTGGTTCACGGCGTTCTTTTCTATGATGAAGAAAGTGGTGATGGATGCGAAGACAAAACAGCCGGTTATGTCCTTTAAACAGACCTGGGGGAACAGCTTTTTGGTTTATGGTGACGCACAGTTTGGCAATTTGATTGTGGAGGCCAGGTTTTTACTAAAAAGAGCTGCTTTTGAGTGGGACGTGTATGAGAACGGGAAGCCCGAACCCTTTGCACACATGAAGTCCTATGTTTTTAGGGGAATCATGGCGCTCGGGTGCGAAGTTTTGTCGGTTACTACCCCTGATGGCCGAGCTTTTCTGAATCTGGAGCGCGAAGAGAAGGCTATCTTGAAACATGTGGTAGACAGTATGGTGGATCTGTACAATCCTACGCATGTCTACACTCTAAAAAATGCCGAAGGGAAGTCTCTGGGCACGATTTCTGTGAAGCACGGAATTTTCAAAGGAGTTTACGATTTTGTGATGGAGGATGGAACCGAAAAAGAGCGGGCAGCGGGGCTGGCGGTGTTTGCGTACATTCTGCTTTCCATGAAGAAGTAATCTTTTCTCATGAGTCGTTCGAAAGACCTTTTGACAGAGCCGGTACAGTCTGCAAAAAAGGCAGGACTTTTGTATGTGCATGACAGCGCGCCGGGCATTGAGCGGACAAAAGCAGGGAAGGGTTTTACGTATGAACTGCCGAGCGGAGCGCGAGTGAAAGACGCCACAGTTTTGGAGCGGATTCGAGGGTTGGGAATACCTCCCGCCTGGAAACAGGTGTGGATTTGTACGCACGAAAATGGACATTTGCAGGCTACGGGGCGCGATGCACGCGGACGACTACAGTATTTGTACCATCCGCTGTGGCGAGTGGTTCGCAGCCAAAATAAGTTTCATCGCATGCTCACTTTTGCAGAGGTGCTGCCTAAAATTCGGCGAAAAACTATGCGTGGTTTGGAACAAAAAGGACTGACGCGAGCGCGTGTGCTAGCGGCCATTGTGCGCATCATGGAAAAGACTTTGATCCGTATTGGGAATGAGGAATACGTTAAAGACAACGATTCTTTTGGACTCACCACCATGCGTAACAAGCATGTGAAGGTGGAGGGAGGGGTGGCGCTGTTTCACTTTAGGGGCAAGAGCGGCGTGGTGCATGATGTGGAATTGGACAGTCCTAAATTGGCCAAGATTATTCACCAGTGTCAGGATTTGCCCGGGGAGGAGCTCTTTGGATTTTTGGACGAAGCGGGCCGAGCGCACGACCTTGGTTCCCACGATGTGAATTTGTATTTGCAGGAACTGAGTGGCGAGGAGATCACGGCCAGGTATTTTAGCACGTGGTTTGGAAGCGTGCATGCGATGCAGGAAATTGAGGCTCTTGGGTCGTGTGAGATGGTAGCCCACCGAAAGAAAAATATTGTGGCGGTGGTGGATTCTGTTTCTAAGCAACTCGGCAACACCAAAGCGGTGTGCAAAAAATCCTATATCCACCCCGGCATTTTTGAATGGTACTTGGCGGAAAAGCCGTTTAAATTTTCGTGCACATGTCCTGAGAATTCGGTACTGCGGGAGGCGGAGCATGAACTGGTCCATTTCCTAAAAGCCAATGCCTAGAAACTTTGCATAAATATTTGCGAGTGGGGCGGCTTTTGCTTGTGCTTTTGGAGAAATAAGGTTATTTTGGCGGTAATTTTTTCTGCAAAAAATATGAAAATTGCACTCATATGTGGAGGGCCATCCATGGAACGAGGGATCTCGCTCAACTCGGCGCGCAGCGTGCTCAACCACTTGGAAGGGGACGGAATTGAAATCGTGCCGGTCTATTTTGATTACAAAAAACGGCCGTACCATTTGGAAACCTCACAGCTCTATTCCAATACGCCATCGGACTTTGATTTTAAACTTCGCGAGACGGCCAAGTTTTTGAGCCAGACCGCGCTGAAGAACTTACTTAAAAGTTGTGACATCGCTTTCCCCGTGATGCACGGACAGTTTGGGGAAGATGGCGGCATCCAAAGGCTGCTCGAACGATTCAAAGTGCCCTACGTGGGCGCGGACATTGAGGCCTGCAAGCGTTGGGACAAACATGTGGCCAACGAGTTTATTCGGGCCAACGGATTTTATGCGCCGCCTTGTGCGCTCCTCAAAATCAACCAAGATGACCATAAGAAAATCATCGACGCGTTTTTTAAGGAACATGGAATTAAGCGAGCCGTGGTGAAGCCGGCGAGCGGGGGGTCCAGTATTGGAGTGTACTCCGTGGAAACGCCCGCAGAAGCATTGGAAAAAGTGAAACTGCTCTTTAGCCGACGCATGGATACGCGCGTGGTGATTGAGCCCTTTTGTACGGGCACTGAATTCACGGTGATCATTTTGCAGAACCGCTTCAATATGCCGGTCGCTATTTTGCCCACGGAGATAGAAACGGATTACCAGAAAAACCAAATCTTTGATTTTCGCAAAAAGTATTTGCCCACACGGCAGGTGCGTTACCACTGCCCACCGCGATTTAGTAATGAAGACATCGAGCGCATTCAAGTGCAGGCCGAGCAGCTTTTTAAAATCATGGGCATGCGCGACTTTGCGCGTTTTGACGGGTGGCTGATGCCGGACGGAAAAATTTGGTTTTCGGATTTCAACCCTATTAGCGGAATGGAACAGAATAGCTTTTTGTTTCAACAAACGGCGCGCATTGGATTCAGTCACCGGGATCTTTTGTACTACGTGGTGAAGCACGCAGCCGATCGCTACGGAATTGTGATGCCGGCCAAACGTGAGCCGAGCGTGGCGAAGCGAAAACCCGTGAGCGTTTTATTTGGAGGTGCTACGTCCGAGCGGCAGGTGTCTGTGATGAGTGGAACCAATGCCTGGCTTAAATTGAGGCGCAGTGAAAAATATGATCCACGGCCTTACTTTTTGGATTTGAATGGCGAGGTGTGGGAGGTGCCGTATGCGCTCACACTCAATCACACGGCTGAGGAAATTTTGGAGAATTGTGAGGGCGCTGAAGAGGGCGAAAAACGGTTGCGATTTTTGGAAGAAAAAGTGAGGTTAAGGTTGGCTTTGGAAAATGGCGACACCAGTGAACCCTTTTTCATTCCACACAAAATGAGTCTGCAGGAATTTATAAAGCAGAGTCGATTTGTGCTGCTGGGACTCCATGGTGGGATTGGGGAGGATGGAACGCTTCAGCGTATGCTCACGAAGGCGGGCGTGAAGTTCAATGGGCCGAGCGCGGAAACGTCTGCAGTTTGTATGGATAAGGCAGAGACTGGTAAGCGCCTTGCTGGCCTGGAGAAATTTGGGATTTTTGTGGCACCCAAGCAGACGGCACGTGCAGTGGATTTTAAGGGTTTTAAAGTCAAGGGCTACGAGAGTTATTTTGCTGAATTGCAAAAGAAGCTTATGGCAAAAACGGTCATTGTGAAGCCACAAGATGAGGGCTGTTCGTCCGGGATTGTGCGAATTTTTAACGCCAAGGATTTGCAAAACTATATGCAGCTCGTGCTTGCCAATGCTACGCAGATTCCACCGGGAACCTTTAAAAATCAGACCACTCCGATTGAAATGCCCCTCGAAACCATGAATCGACTTTTGTTTGAGCAATTTATTGAAGTCGATACCGTGCGAGTGAAGGGGAACCGATTGAAGTGGCGTCGCAAAAAAGGCTGGGTGGAGGTGACGGTGGGTGTGATTCAGGATGGAAACAAGATCCACCACGAGGGCGCTTTGCACGCACTCAGCCCCAGCTTGACCGTTGCGGAAGGCGAGGTGCTTTCGGTGGAAGAAAAATTTCAAGGAGGCACGGGTGTGAATATGACTCCGCCGCCGGAGAGCCATGTGAAACCAGCCGTGCTCGCGCGCGTCAAAAAATCCATTGAAAAAGTGAGTGAGGTATTGGGCATTGAAGGCTACAGCCGTCTGGATGCGTTCATTCAAATAGACACGGGAGACATTATTTTGATTGAAGTGAATACGCTGCCCGCGCTCACGCCGTCCACCGTTTTGTTTCACCAGGGTCTCGCGGAGAAGAAGCCGGTGTATCCGCTGGAACTTTTGGAGAAAATCGTGGAGAATAAGGGGTACTAGCTTATGGATTTCCCCGTTCCCCTCAAACAGAAATTTTTAGATAAAGCTGCGAAGCTCCGTGTTTTTCCGCAAGACATCGATGAGCAGTTCGTGCGCGGTAGTGGGAGTGGTGGGCAAAAAATGAACAAGACGGCGAGCACCGTGTGGCTCAAACACATTCCAACGGGGATTGAGGTGAAGTGTCAGGATCAGCGTGAACGTGAGGCCAATCGCGTGGAAGCGTACCGTATGCTACTCATGAAAATTGAGGAGAAAATTCTGGGCAAAAAATCCGAGATGGCGCAGAAAATGTTCAAACTGAGGAAGCAAAAAAAACGCCGCAGCCGTAAGGCCAAGGATAAAATGATGGACGCCAAAACTCAGCGTGGGGAATTGAAAGAAAATCGTCAAAAGTTGAAATTCTAATGTATAAAAAACCTTTTTATTTAACGGGTAGATGTGGCAACAACGCCTTTTCCTATGAGGAGCGTGGGTCGGAGCCTAAGCTTTATGTGCCGTCGGTTATTGAGGGAACCTTTGGCGATGTGGCTGAGGGTGACGAGGTGGTTTTTGCAGATAAGGATGATGACGGTGTGCTCCAAAACTGCAAGGGACTGAAGCACTTTGTGAAGACACACTTTAACGGAGTGCCGGTGGTCATTGTGGACAATCATAATCAGGTCTTTTATTTTTGGTACGAAGCTTTGAAGCAGGGCATTTTGCAGAGGGGTGCGAGCTTGGTGCACATCGATGCGCACAAAGACGCGCGGGTGCCGGAAGTGCTATTTGAAGGTGGCGATTTAGAGGCGGCCTTTCGTTACACCAATGAAGTGCTCAATGTTGGAAATTATATTATTCCTGCCCAGAAAGAAGGGCTCGTGGGCGAGATTCAATTTGTCACGGGTGAGGCTGCTTTGGAGGACGCTTCGTTTACAGCGCTGGGCAATAAAATCCTCAACCTCGATTTAGATTTCTTTGCAACCGACCTCGATTACATCCCTTTCGAAAAAACCAAGGCTTTTATTCTGGAGCAGGCAAAGACAGCTTCGCTCATAACGGTGTGTACGAGTCCCTTTTTTATAGATCAGGATTTGGCCATACGTAGGCTAGTTGACATTTTTGGGAAATAGATCATAATTCAGGCTACCAATTTAAGTATGGATGGTCTTGAGGCTGTAGCTGCGGGGGGTCAAAATGAAGAAAGAGAGTCTTTCTCTCTAGCGAGACTGGATGACGTGCAAAGTGAGGAGCAAATAGCCCTAAGGAGAATCCATAATGCTCAGGAAGTGGCCCGTGCCGCCCTTGAGGAGTGTAAACTGCTTACCGTTAGGGCTGAGCGTTACTCAGCTATTCTACTCGTGCTTGCAGAGGACATTGGTCGGTATGAGGACAGTACAAATAGTCTTTTTTCTAGGATTGAGCAGACTATTACTCCAGTGATTGCTTTGATCCGCGTCGCGCTTACTACGAAAGTAGCTTTGGAAGAGCATCTAGCCACAAAAAAAACTAGGCATACAGCTGAATTGACTCTTAAACTGACGGCTTTATATAAGCTCTTTAAAGTAGCTCATGACATTAATAATATGCTAGCGGTTGTGAAGGGCTACCTTGAACTTGCTTCACTTGGCGTAAAGGCGTCCAGGGGCATCGCTTCTGCCAATACCGCATTAACACAAATAGAAGCACTCTTACTTGAAGCGACTGCCGAGCCAGAGTGTAAGCGCCAAAATCTGGTTGAGGCACTGCACATTCTTGAGAGTGAGAAAGCTGGGCTGGAGGTGGACTTCAACTCCAGTATCCCAGAAGCTGAGTATGGTGCTGAGGTAGACATGTCACCAAACGATCTTGGCCGCCTCATCTTCGATCTGTTGGATAATGCTAAAAAAGCGGGAGCTACTGAGGCGAGGGTTAGAGCCCTTCTTTTAGACGGGAAGCTTGCGATTTGCGTCAAAGACAACGGCCCGGGATTTAAAGGACTTGATCGGTTGGAGGCTTCCAGATTGAGTCGGGCAGCAGGTGCCGAGCACGGGAATGGTATAGGAATTTGTGAAGAGATCTGTTTTAAGGCTGGGGGAATGCTCATCCTTATGGACAAAGATGATACGACGGGAGCCGAGTTCCTTATTTCTTTGCCGATTCGTGCAGCAGCCCGGCACTGATCCAAAAAGGCGCCATGAAGAGGGGGAAGAGTAGGCTGTTGACGAAGATACAGTGCACAAAGAGGCCGCAGAGCGCAGAGAGGAAACCGAGGCCGTAGCCGGTTTTTTGCAGGTCCCAGGCTTTTTTTGCGAGCAAGCCGTAGAGCGCCAGGAAAGGTAGCGTGCCCAGGAGGCCGGTCATGGCGAGAATGTTGAGGAGGCTGGAATCGCCGCCGCTGGCGGAATGAATGTTGAGATCCTTGAGCGTGCCGAGTTCGAGCGCCGCATATTTGTAGCGGTTGTAGCCTTGTCCGATTAAGGGCTCTTCGAGGAAGAGCTGCCAGGCCTCATCCCAGGAAGCAAAACGTAGACGGGCGGAGGCATCGGGAAGGGTGTAGTCGTCCACAAAGAAGGATTCCACGTTGTCTACCAGGCTCAGGAAACGGGCTTGTACGGGGGGCAGCACGGCGATCATAAGCATGAATCCTATGCCGAGAGCTGCAAGGACTTTGATGGAGCGCAGCAGGCCAAAAACAAAGAGTCCGGCCATGAGGGCCAAGTAGGCGCTGCGTGAAAGGGTGAGCGCCAGTGCCATGAGTACCACGGCGGCGAGAGGCAGGAGGATTTTGCGATTTTTCTTTTCATCCCAGGCGACGCCCAAAATAAGCGGCAGCATAAACGCCAGGAAGCCACCCACAAAATTGGGATCGAACCAGGTGGAGAGCAGACGGCTCACGTGTGGGTCCCAACCCAAATTTTCCATGCTGGTGAAATCGGGCATCACGTCGAGCTGCACAAAACCGGCGATGCAAAGGACTAGTGTGAATCCAAAAAGCATCCAGAGCGTGAGGCGTTTTTCGTCACGGTTTTGGTTCCAGACAATTACGGAGAGGAAGTAAAAACTCGCCCAGCGGATTCCGTAAAAAGCGGCGGGGAGGACTTCACCCAGGGTCATGTCGGTGGAATGGATGAGCAAAGAAGAAAGTCCAAAAAAGAAAAAGAGCACGGCGGGGAGGAGCGTGGGCGGCATTTTTATTGGCTCGCGTTTGAAGAGTTTAAGCCCCACCCAGGCCACCGCAAAAAAGGGAATGAAAAGATCGATGAATAAAAAACCGTGGAAGCGTTGCAATTCACCAATAAATCCGAAGAGGAAGGTGAGGGCCAGGCCGAGGCTGGTGAAATTGAGGGCTTTTTTGAACATCGGGCGTATTGTACACTAAGGCTGTGAAAATCCTTATTGCGACCAAAAATCCCGGAAAGTTCAAAGGCATTCAGGAGACGTTGCAGGCTTTTGATGCCGAGTTCGTTTCGCTTGAGGAGCTGGGGATTACGGAAGACTTTGAGGAAGCGGGCGAAAGCTTTGCCGAGATTGCGCTGAGGAAGGCACGGTTTTACCACGGGCTTTCGGGTCTGCCCACTGTGGCGGATGACAGTGGCATTATTGTGGAAGCGATTGCGGGTGAACTGGGCCTTAAGACCAGGCGCTGGGGCGCGGGAGCACAGGCGACGGATGAAGAATGGCTGCGGGTTTTTATGGATCGTATGGAGAGGGAGGCGAATCGCAGCGCGGAGTTTGTGTGCGCGGCGGCGTATGTTACCGGCGATGTGGAACGGGTTTTTGAAGGACGCACATGTGGCGTGATTACGGCGGAAGTGGAAGCGCCGCTGCATCCGGGTATTCCGCTTTCCAGCGCGTTTAGGCCGGACGGGTATGACAAAGTGTACATGGCCCTGTCGCTGGAAGAAAAACAAGAGGCTAGTCACCGAGCAAAGGCTTTTTCTAAACTCTTAAACTTTTTACAAAATGCTTAAACTCTATACCTACGAGTACTGTCCTTACTGCGAAAAAGTGCGCCGAGCCTTTGCGGACATGGGGACTGATTATGAGGAAATCGATGCCGAGCGCGGGACGCCGGGTTCGCTGAAGCTGGTGGAATTGGGCGGTAAACAGCAAGTCCCCTTCCTAGTGGACGAAGAGCAGGGTATTTTTATGTACGAATCTGACGATATAATCTCCTATGTACGAGCGCGTTCTCAAAAGGATTGAGGAAGAAAATTCCGAACAAGACGTGTGGATAGTGGGGCCTGCCACGGGTCACATGCTGCATTGGCTGGTGCGCGTGCTGGCGCCGGACGTGGCACTCGAAATCGGTACCAGCGTGGGTTACAGCGCCGTGTGGATGGCCTCTGCAATGGATAAAAACCAGCGTGGGCAACTATGGACCATAGAATCACACGACGAACGTTACGCCCGCGCACAAAAGAACATTGAAGAAGCTGGGCTCACGCACCGCATTTTTCAGCTTAAAGGCCACGCGCCGGAAATTTTCACTCAAAATCCAGCGCTTCCCGAGCAGATCGACTTTGCTTTTTTTGACGCCACCAAACAAGAACATCAATCCTACTTCGACGCGATTTTCCCGCGTATGAAAAGTGGGGGCATGATTGTGGTGGACAATGTGCTTTCCCACCGCTTTGGAAAGATGGAAAAGTTCATCGAAGGTGTGCACGCAAACACCGGCCTCAAGGTAGTAGAAATATCCGTGGGGGACGGGCTGCTTATTGCTCGAGTCGTTTAGGAGCTGGAGCGCTAGTCTTTAGCGCATCCAAAATGCTAGAGCTATCTGAGCTGCTAGAAGAATCTTCTGCTGGCTTTTCTTCATCGTCCGTTACGCGGAGTTGGATGGTGCTTTTGGAGGAATAGCCGTATTGATCAACAACTTTGGCGGTCACTTCAATTACGCTGCCTACACTAGTGTTATTGGCGACATAAATACGTCCACTATAAGGAGACTCAGCAGAAGTGTACCTGAGGTCACCGTCCACATAGTACTCAACGCGGTCTACACCATTTCCTTGGTCTAAAATTTCTACCTCAACATCGTGTAGACGGATCTGTTTACTGATAGAAGAAAGACTGCTGGGGTTGGTGATGGCGATTTCAGGAATATTGGATGCTGTTTCGGCATTGTGAATATCGGTCGCGGATTCCGTCGGAGGTTGTGAATCACCTTCTTGAGTGGACGCCCAAGCGTCTATGTCGTCTTGCCAGTTGGTCCAATCTTCTTTGTAAATACGGTAGCTGCGTTCTTCCACCACGTCTTCGGGTGAGTACTCAGTGGCAAGGCGCTTGGTCACGGTTTCTACTTTCACTTTAACGTAGGAATCGTCGAGTTCGGTGGGCACTGCGAAGTCAGCAAAAATTTCGGTGGTCACCATATCGGGTGGAGTGTTTTCGCTGGCGAGTTTACCGCTGGCTTTGCTCACGGCCACTTCTTGAATACCGGCGGGGCGTTGCCATTCGGTTGGCTCCAAACGGTCGAGCACTTTGCCCATATAGTTTTTCCAAATAGGGGCAATGGTGCTGTAGGATTCGCCGTTGGCGTTGAGGGCAGTTCCATCCGCGTTTCCGGCCCATCCAATGGTCACGAGTGTGGGCGTGTACGCAGCTATCCAGTTGTTGTTTGGTAGATTCGTGTCTTGTACATTGGACGTTCCCGTTTTAGCGGCATTGTCGATGGCAGGCAGGTACATATTGGTTCCCAGGCCGGCATTTGGATCGGAGAGAATGTCGTTGATGATGTAAGCGACTTGAGGGTCGAGGACCTTGGTTTTTTCGACTTCCGTTTCGTCCCATTGTTCTAAGGTGTCTCCGTCTGTGGTCACGATTTTGAGGATGGAACTGGGTTCTACGTGGATCCCATTGGTGGCAAAAACACTGTATGCCTCAGCCATTTCAAGTGGCGTTACCACGGCCGTCCCCAAAGCGATGCTTGCTCCGTATGGGCTGCTAGGGTCGTAGCTTAGACTTTCGAGGCCAAATTTTCTTCCGAAGTCCACGATCGCCTCTTCCTCTCCAGCTAAAAAGTATGCTTTGACTGCAGGTATATTACGAGACTTTCCTAGCGCGTAACGCAGGGTCATTGGTCCATAAAAACTTCCATCGTAATTCTTAGGAACATAGGAGCCAAAGTGGGTCTGTATGTCGTAGAAAACGGTAGCGGCTGTGTATTGGTTGAGTAGGGCGAGCGAGTACACAAATGGTTTGAAGGAAGACCCTGGTTGGCGTGAGCTGGTGATCATGTTTACCTGTCCATCGATTTCTACATCGTTGAAATCTGCAGAACCCACCATGGCAAGGATTTGTCCGGTTTGTGGTTGCACGGAAACGAGCGCAGCGTTGGTGGCCCCGTAGGTGTCTAGCAAAGTTTCTTTACGTTCTTCGATGGCTTCTTCTGCGGCTTTTTGGAAATCAGGATCGAGGGTGGTGTAAACCTTTAAACCTCCTTGTTCCACTATGTCTGCGCCGTACTTGTCTTCGAGTTCTTGTTTCACCCAGAGAACGAAATGTTCAGCGGTGTCGAGTTCGTTGTAATTGGTGAAGGCTAAGGTTTGCATTTCGGCGAGGGCGGCCGTTTCTTCTTCCTCAGAAATCATGCCGAGTTCAAGCATACGGTCCAGCACTAGGTCGCTGCGGCCTTTAATATAGAAGGTGCTGGCATCAGGCATGGTGAAGGTAGTGCCTAGGAGTCCGCGGGTGTATTCATCCCACTCCAAATCTTCCTCACCCGTGATGGTGCGGCCATTTAAACTTTCTTCCGTGAGCTCAAAGGTGAGCACGGTGTATTTGTAGTTTCCGTAAGGGGAGTAACGGGTCGGTTTATTGGGGATTCCAGCCAAAATAGCGGACTCAGCTAGGGTTAAATCTTTTGCATCTTTATCAAAATAACGTTTGGCCGCGAGCTCGATTCCGTAGGCATTGTTACCGTAAGGAATTTCATTTAGGTACATCAGCAAAATCTCGTCTTTGCTGAATTTAAGTTCCATCACCAGTGCGATCACGATTTCACGGTATTTACGAATGTAACTGTGCTCCAAATCCAGCATCGCGTTACGTGCTAATTGTTGCGTGATGGTGGATCCACCACGGGGTGTTCCAATCCCAAACTCCGAAAGCACGGCTTTGACCAACGCAGGAATATCGATTCCCATGTGTTCGTAAAATGCATCGTCCTCAATCGCTAAAGTGGCGTCCACCAGTGAGGGTGAAATTTCGTCGAGCGATTTTAGGGATTCACGGTTTTCTTCTCCATGAATGGTGTAGAGCAGGTTTCCCTCGCGGTCCAAAATTTGTGTGGAATCTTTGGCTTGAGCCTCTTCTGGGTTGAAGGTGAACAGAATCCAGAGTGCGTAGAGAAAGGTGATGATGAAACTCGCGGCGGCTCCGCCGAGAATGGCCATAATAATGTAACGCAAAGCACGGTGTTTCTTGCTCATCTCAGGACGAGGTTTGAGCTTTTCCCATCCGCGCTTAATATGGTGCTTTGTCCAAGTTTTCATAAACCGATGGTTTTATTAACGCCCGCGTATTGTACCACCGAACTTTTCTATGGCAAGGAAGGTGGCCTCTTGCAAAGTTTGGAGTTCTTGTTCTAGCAAGGTCCTTTCAGGGTGACGAATTTCGATGGAGAAGGACAGGGACTTTTTATCCTCGGGGATATTTTTGCCTTCGTAGATGTCGAAGAGTGTCACACTTTCGATGATACGTTCGGCGTCGGCAGAGCGGATGATTTTTTCGAGGTCAGCTACTTTGGTTTTTTTGTTCACCAGCACGGAGACGTCGAAGCTCATGGAGGGGAACTTGGCTAGTGCTTTGAATCTCTTTTCGGCGCGGCCATTTTGCACGAGTGGGCTGAAGCGAAGTTCAAAAGCGGCGACATTTTTGCGAATGTCATAGCCCTTGAGGGTTCCGGGGTGAAGCGTGAAAAGTTGGCCAATGGTTTTTCCGCGCACCACGATGTCCACGCATTTTTTAGGATGCGCGCAAGGGGCGGGGTATTTGGACTCGATGAGTTGATACGCACTTACGCCGAAGTTGTTGAGGTAATCCTCTAGCGCACCTTTGGCTGCATAAAAAGGTTCGCTATCCATGGCCACCATCGCGGCGAGGTGTTTTTCTTCACGAGGCATGTAGTCCTCGGTTTTGTCGTAGGTGTGGCCGAGTTCAAAGATTTGGATTTTTTCAAAAGTTCGTTCGTTGGCGGCGATGTTTGCCAGCATGTTCGGCACGAGCGTGCGGCGCATGTGAGTCTGGTCTTCGGAAAGGTAGTTGAGAATTTTAATGTGACCTTCTTCGCTGAGGCCGCATTTTTCAAAACGATCTTTACTATAGAAAGAGTAGTTCACCACTTCGGTGAAACCGAGGCCGAGTGCAAAGATAGTGCGTGTGAGGTGTTTGAAACTGCGTTCCTCGTTTTCAATGGGCAGTTTGATGGGCAGGGCAGGCAGCACGGGATCGATTTGATCGTAGCCGTGGATGCGCGCCACCTCTTCTACAATGTCTTCTTCAATGTTCACATCGCGGGTGGCGCGGTGCGAAGGCACGATGATTTTTAGACTCTTTCCCACGATTTTTACGTCGAATTCCAGGGCTTTTAAAATGCTCACCATTTCTTTAGTCGCAATCTTTTTTCCAATTTTGCTGCAAATGGATTCCGGGCTCGCGGTGATCTCGATTTCCTTAGCTTTCCAGGTGCCGACGGTGGTGATGGGGCTGACCACTTTAGCAGTGGGGCAGAGTTCCTGGAGCAGGTTGATGGCTCGTTTGATGGCGGTTTCGGTCATGGATGGATCGAGGCTTTTTTCAAAACGCTGTGACGCATCGGTGCGCAGAGCGTGACGAACACTGCTTTTGCGAACCACAACGGGATCGAAGGTGGCGGACTCCAAAATGATTTCCGTGGTGTCGTTGCTGATTCCGGATTTGAGACCCCCTTTAATGCCGGCGAGGCCGAGCGGTTCACCCGCGAGGCTGCAGACCAGCGGATCTTCTTCGTGCAGTTTTTGTTCGGTTTCATCCAGAGTCACGAGCTTTTCACCCTTCTTTGCGGCGCGCACTACGAAGCCGTCTTTGCCCACCACCGCGCGGTCGTACGCATGCATGGGTTGGCCGAGTTCGAGCATCACGTAATTGGTCACGTCCACCACATTGTTGTGTGGATTCATGCCGGCGGCGAGCAGTCGGGCTTTGAGCCACTGAGGCGATTCTTCAATTTTAATTCCCGTCATAATGGCTGCGGAAAAGCGTGGACACATTTTGTTATCCTCAATTTTGATGGTGAGTTTTTCTTTGCCACTCGCAGGTTTCATCTTGAGCAGTGGCTCGAGTTTCTTTAGCGGTTTTCCGAAAATTGCAGACATCTCACGGGCGAAACCATAATGGCTCCAGAGATCGGGGCGGTGAGTGAGGGATTTATTGTCTATTTCCAAAAGGGTGTCATTGAGGCCCAGGGCTTCTGCAAGAGGCGTGCCTGGTTTTGCCTTGAGTGCGGACAAATCTAAAATCGCGTGGTCGTCGCTGCTTTGTGTTTTTTGCATTTCAGTCATCCCAATTTCTTCACCCGCGCAGATCATTCCATAACTTTCTTCCCCGCGAATTTTTGCGAGTTCCAAGGTAACGGTTTCACCACCGTGCCATTGAACCACGGCGCCTGGAGTGGCCACGGCTACGCTCATTCCTACCGCCAAGTTGCTTCCACCGCAGACCAGTTTGTGAATTTTGCTGCCGAGGTCAACGTTCACCAGTCGAAGTTTATCTGCATTGGGATGAGCGGTGATGCTCAGAATTTTCCCCACGAACATATTTTCGAATTTCTTGGCTTCATCAATCACACCTTCCACTTCGGCTGTGTGCACAGTCACTTTCCAGCCAATTTCTGCGCCAGAAAGTTTAGGCAAGTCTACAAAGTCCCGAATCCAGTTGAGTGAAATGTTCATTTTTTAGATTTTCCGTAAAGGGCAATGAGGGTCAGAATGATGACGTTTCCGAGTGAAAAGCATCCAAAAAGAATACTGCTGTACACGTCTTTTTCGATGAGTGAATAGGCCAAAAAGCAGGCGTCTCCAAAGAACCAGAGCACCCACATCCCCAAACTCACGTCCTCGGCTTTTTTGCTGCGCAGCATTTTTACGATTTGAGGAATGTACGCCGCAATGAGCAGCGCATTTCCAAGAGTTCCAAGGATGGGAAGCAGATTTTCTTTCATTTAAAATTGCTGGTTAAAGCGCAGGTCGCCGCTTTGCAAATGGCGGATGTCGTCGATTCCGTATTTCATCATCACTAGGCGAGTGAGGCCAAAACCAAAGGCCCAGCCTTGATACTTTTTACTGTCCACTCCGCCGGCTTTAAGCACATTTGGGTGAACCATTCCACAGCCCATAAACTCGATCCAACCTGTTTTTTTGCACACACGGCAGCCTTTTCCGTCACAAAACACACAAGACATATCCAGCTCAATTCCGGGTTCCACAAAAGGAAAATACCCTGGGCGGAAGCGCACTTTCATTTCTTTTTTAAAGAGGCGAATAAGGAAATCCTGCATCACGGCTTTGAGGCTGGAGATAGAAATATCGGTATCAATGAGGAGGCCTTCCACTTGATCAAACGTGTGCTCGTGAGAGGCGTCGGTGGCCTCGTTTCGGAACACGCGGCCCGGCACAATAATACGAAGGGGCGCTCCGTATTTACGCATCGCGCGGAGTTGGTTTGGGGAGGTTTGGGTTCGCAGCACGAGTTTGCCTTCCACAGGGTCTGCTGGTGCATCTATAAAGAAAGTATCCTGCATGTCGCGGGCGGGGTGGTGTGCGGGAATGTTGAGTCCTTCAAAATTATAAAATTCACTTTCAATCTCCGGTCCGTCCACAATGCTGAAACCCATTTGTTGGAAAATTTGTTCCACGTCCATTTGCGTTTGTGCAATAGGGTGGATGTGTCCAACGGGATAGGCGGTGCCGGGAGCGGTTAGGTCCAGCCATTCATCTTGAAGGGCCTTGTCGATTTCGGCGCGTTCGAGGGTGCGGGTTCCTTGTTTGAACGCTTCTTCGAGTTCTCCTTTCAGTTCATTGATGGCTTTCCCGGTTTTTTGTTTATCTTCAATAGAGAGGTCTTTCACGCCTTTAAGGAGTTCGGTCACGAGTCCACTTTTCCCTAAATATTTTCGCTCAATTTCCTTGAGCTGATCCGTGCTTTTTGCTGACGCGAGGTCTTCTAAAGCTTCGGTACGAAGAGATTTAAGCTTTTCTAGCATGCGCGTAGTTTAGCAAGGAGAGGCTGAGATGGCTAGAGGTGAAGAAGGTGTAGTTTCTTACGCTGACGCTTTTCGAGTTGCTTAATGGGGGTCACATAATCTCCTGTTACTGCCCTCAATATACTTTCATAGCGCTCCTCTCTAGCATTATGAATAAATTCGACTATAGGGTCATCGCTATACTTTTTCATTTGTAATCTTTTAGAAGTTGTATATTGCCGAGGGATTTGGTTTTATCGTAATACTTTTTATCTGCGGTGAGAAAAACACCTTTCATATGCAAAGCCATTGCGTGATAGGAAGCATCGTAAAAAGAAACGCTAGGACATTTTTTCATTATTTTAAAGGCGAGGCCAGTCATCTCAAGGGTGAGAAGGGCCATTGTTGCTTGTAAAATTTTGAAGTACGAATATTTACGAGTTGCTTCTTCCTCAGACAATTTCCTTCCAAGGTAGTTATTCAACTCCCACTCCAAAATGGCAGGGAATGCGATTTGAATCTCGTTGTGCACGAAATCATCCTGCATTTTTACTATTTGCTCCCGGTCTTCCGCCTCCCATACACACCATTTGAGCATTACACAGGAGTCTGGAATTACAAGTTGTATTTTATTGGCGATCTTCATGTAATATTTTTAGAATTTCTTTGGTGGTATGGATATGCGTTTCGTTTTTAATAGATTCGTTCAGCATTTCAATGGCCTTTTTCCGCCCCCAGGTCAGAATTTTTTCGTTTATAGCTTCATCCACAAAACTGCTTCTCTCGCCAGAGGGGATGAGGTCCCCTAAATTCCTTAGGGTCTCCATCTTTAATATGAAATTTACGCGTTTTCGTTGAGCTGTAGCAGTGTTCATAAATAGTAAGTAACTTTATTACACACTAATTATACACACGCTCCTCTGTTC
>CAYHHJ010000002.1:0-5216 GCA_964356405.1 uncultured Candidatus Peribacteria bacterium
GGAGTTTGAGGGAACCGTTGGAAGCCAAAGAGCTTACCATGAGGGTTGGGAAGCGGAGCAGTATATATCCGTGCCAGTTTCAACTGATTGCGACCATGAATCCATGCCCCTGTGGTTATTATGGCGACCGCGAAAAACCGTGCACGTGCACGGCCGCGCAGGTGGCGCGCTACCAAAATAAAGTTTCCGGGCCGCTGCTGGATCGCATCGATTTGCATATTAATGTGCCGCGCCTCCCGTACGAGGAATTTAAACTCAGCGCGCTGGAAAGTTCGGCGAGTTTGCAGGCCCGGGTTGTGGAGGCGCGCGAGCGGCAGCGAGCGCGGCTAGCCCCGTATGGCCTATGCACCAATCAAGAAATGACGCCGAAATTACTTAAGGAGGTACGGCTGGATTTAAAAACCGAGGAGCTGCTTAAGAATGCCACCAAACATCATTCGCTTAGCGGCCGAGCGCTGCACCGCATTATAAAAGTAGCCCGAACCATCGCTGACCTTGATGCCAAGGACCACATAGAATCGGGCCACCTTATGGAGGCGCTGCAGTACCGCGTGAAATAACTATTGATTAGCGGTTTCAAAAGTTTTAAGAATATCATTTATGAGCCAATCTATGTCGAAGTAATCATTCACTTGTCTGTCCATTTCTTTGAATTCTCCACCAACGGATTCTCCTACAAAGAGGCCATGTTCTTCTCCGTTTTCTTCGTCGTCTTTATCTGCCAACTCGAAGGCTAGATTTTTCCCAGAAGGTGAGAACGTCGCGCGGCCTCCTTCGTCGAACTCATCCATAACAGTATATGTAAATACATCTACTCTTTTTTGGAGATCGTATACGGAAATCCCCCATACGTTGGTTCCACCTTGAAGGGTATCCCAATACGCTACCAAGTTACCATCTGAAGAAATATCATCTACAGAAGCTACTGGTAGGGTTTCAAAAGTTTTAGCAGAAGAATCGTAGACATAAACTTCATCGACGTGTTTATAAAGAATGTATCCTCCACGTCCTGTTGCATTTAGTGCAAAGAAGGCCTTGCTACCCGACTCTTCCATTAAACGTATTTCGTAACCATCCACAGGAAGTTCTTTTTCAATGACTCCCACGGATTCTCCTTTGTAGCGTACATCAATAGTGTAGGCGGATGCCGTGGTAGCCACTTTAAAACTAAAATCTCCGTTCTCTTGTGTTTCTTCCCAGCCTGCTACGTTGCTAGCATCTAAGTTATCGACCGTGGGAGTGATCACGTCGTTTTCTGCTTCTAGCGGAGTGCTTGTTTGGCAGGCACCCAGAAGCAAAGTACTAATAAGAAGTAGGGCAGTTACGATCGTTTTCATAATGAAAAGGTAATAAATAAAAAAGAGTTACAAAGATATAATGCTCTGGCAAAAGTTTATTACAAGAAAATGCCTTTGCCATAACCCATAGGTCCATTGCATACAAAGAGGCCGTCAAACGACTGGTTAAGAAGTTGTAACGGCCCCTGTTTTTCTTACGAACAAGTCTTACTGATTTGCTGCCTCAAAATTCTTCAGAATTTCGTTGGCCTCCCAGTCCATAGAAAAGTAATTGTTCACCTGTCTGTCCATTTCCTTAAATTCTCCACCAACGGCCGCACCCAAGAATAGTGCGTGCTCTTCCTTTTCGGCTCCGTCTTCACCTTCATGTGTAGCAAGTTCAAAAGCCAGGTTTTTTCCGGAAGGTGAGAAAGTGGCATGACCTCCTTCGAAGAATCCCTCAGTCATTGAAAAATTGGAGACAATTTCGCCTTTGCTGAGGTCGTAAACGGCAAGCCCCCAAGTGTCTCCAGCATCTCCGGCAGCGCCTTCCCAAGTAGTCCAGTAAGCCACCAAGTTACCATCGGAAGAAATATCGTCTACGCCACCCACAGGAAGTGCTTCAAAAGTTTGATTGGCGAAATCATAAACATACACTTCAAACGCGTGTCCATAGAGGATGTAACCTCCAAGTCCGGTGGGATTCACCGCGATGAAAGCTTTGTTACCGGCTTCTTCCATTAGGTACACGTTGTAACCGTCTGCGGGAGCTTCCTTCTCTATGCTTCCTACCGATTCTCCTTTATAGAGAACGTCAATCACGTACTGGGAATCTATTGGGTTGTGGTCGAATGTAAAATCTCCGTTGTCGAGTGCGGGTTCTTCCCAAACGGTTTCGTCGGTTTCGGTTTCAACTGGCTCCACTTGTACAGGCGTATTGCAGGCCGTGAGCAGACTTGCGGTGAGGACAAAAGTTGCGAGAAAAATTTTCATAAATTTGAGTAAGTAATAAAGCTTCTACGACTATACAATAGTCCTGAAAAAAACCTACTGATTACTCAACAATCGGTCGATCGTTGTCCTGCCAGGTGATTTCATAAAGACCTTCTTGACGGTCAAATTCGGTTTGTTCACCAGTAGTGAGGTCAATTACGAATACGGCTGTTTCTTCTACATTAGGCTCAGCACTGGTGATGGTGGCTTGGTACGCTACTTTGCTTCCATCGAGGTTAAAAGTCGCATCTCCTACTTGGTCAAATTCATTCGGCACACTATAAATTTCTTCCTCTCCTGTGCCGATTTCCATGACTACAATCGCAGTACCCGCTTCGGAACTTACCACCGTAGCGAGTTTGGTTCCGTCTCTAGAGATGTCGGTTGCTAAACCTTCGAAAAGCACTGGCTTCACTACACCCGCCTCCACGTCCACTTGGGAAAGTTCAAAGGCACCCCCGTAGAGAATGTATCCACCCAAACCTGTAGGATTGATGGCGACGTAAATCATTAGGTAAGTATCTCCAAGAATATAGGCACTGTAGCCATCCACTGGCTTTTCTTTTTCAATTTGTGCTACTTCTTCGCCACCAGAGAGTACCGTGAAGGTGTAGCTTCCATCCTCATTAATAGTTTCTTCCACGTCGGTGCCCATGGGGCCATCTTGTGGATTACCGATGTCAGACAAGTCGGGCCCGTAGTAATCGTCACCGCCTTCATCTGCAATATCATTTTTGTCTACAGGCGTATTGCAGGCCGTGAGCAGACTTGCGGTGAGGACAAAAGTTGCGAGAAGTTTTTTCATAAATTGAGTGAGGAAATAAAGCTTCTATGACACTATAATGGTCTTGAAAAGAAAATATTACAAAGATCTTGCGCCGAAGGCTTTAAATCGTTACATTTCCCTCCGATGAGCCCCAAAAAATCTAAGCTCAATCTTCCTAAAAAAGTTCTGATCCTAGGATCGGGCGCTCTGAAGATTGGCGAGGCGGGCGAATTTGACTATAGCGGTTCCCAGGCTATTAAGGCCATGAAAGAGGAGGGGATTAAGGTGATTTTGATCAATCCGAACATTGCGACCAACCAAACCAGCGCCGGCCTAGCCGACGAAGTTTATTTTTTGCCGATCAAGCCGTACTTCGTTGAAAAAGTGATGGCCAAGGAAAAACCCGATGGAATTTTGCTGGCCTTTGGAGGACAAACCGCCTTGAATTGTGGAGTGGCGCTCGAAGAAGAGGGCATTTTGAAGAAACACAATGTGCGTGTACTTGGAACACCGGTGGCATCCATTATTAAGACGGAAGACCGCGAAATATTTAATAAAGAATTGCAGAAAATTTCTGTGGATGTGCCGCGCAGTTTTGCGTGCACCAACCTGTCTAGCGCGCTGGATGCCGGACGAAATATTGGCTTTCCACTGCTCATTCGCGCGGCGTTTGCACTGGGGGGAAAGGGAAGCGGATTCGTGCACAACGAAGAAGAATTGATTGAAAAAGTGAATGCAGCCTTTGCGTATTCACCGCAAGTATTGGTGGAAGAAAGTTTGAAGGGCTGGAAGGAAGTGGAATACGAAGTGGTGCGCGATGCGTACGACAACTGCATCACGGTGTGCAACATGGAGAACTTTGATCCGCTCGGAATCCACACCGGGGAAAGTATTGTAGTGGCGCCTTCGCAGACCCTCAACAACACCGAATACCACATGCTCCGCGAGATTGGGATCAAGGTGATTCGGCATTTGGGAATTGTGGGAGAATGCAATATTCAGTATGCGCTCGATCCTGAATCCAACCGTTACCGTGTGATTGAAGTGAATGCGCGGCTTTCTCGCAGCTCGGCTTTGGCGAGCAAGGCTACTGGGTATCCGCTGGCTTATGTGGCGGCTAAACTCGGGCTCGGGTATAGCTTGCCGGAACTGCGCAACGCCATCACCGGCGTGACCACCGCGTGTTTTGAACCGGCCTTGGATTACATCGCACTCAAAATTCCTCGATGGGACTTGGACAAATTCCGAAAGGTGGATCACCAAATTTCCAGCGAAATGAAATCCGTTGGAGAGATTATGGCGCTCGGACGCAGCTTTGAAGAAGTGATGCAAAAGGGACTGCGCATGCTGCAAATCGGAATGATTGGGCTCACCGAAAATGAACGTCTCAATATCAATACCGAGAATTTGAAACAGGCGATTTCACACCCCACGCCCAAACGAATTTTCGCTTTGGCGGAAGCGCTGCGTGACGGATGGGAGATTGAGGAAATTCACAAACTCTCCGGCATCGATCCTTGGTTCCTGGGCAAACTGAAAAACATTGTGGATATGAGCAAGGAGCTCGAGAAAGGTGAGCTGGATGAAGACCTACTTCGCAGCGCGAAAAAATACGGCTTCTCCGATAAACAAATTGGCGTCATCCGCGGCAAAGAAGAAATGGAGATTCGCGCGCTGCGCAAAAAACTCAAGGTGCTGCCGGTGGTTAAACAAATCGATACGCTCGCGGCCGAGTATCCAGCTAAGACCAACTACTTGTATGTGACCTATCACGGGACTAAAAATGATGTGGAATTTGGCGGAAAGGGAAATAGAGCCATTGTACTCGGCAGTGGGGCTTACTGTATTGGCTCCTCTGTTGAATTTGACTGGTGCAGTGTAAACGCGGTGAAGACGCTGCAAAAGAACAAGTACGAGACGATTATGATCAACTACAATCCCGAGACCGTGTCCACGGATTACGATATGTGCGACAAACTCTATTTCGATGAGCTTTCTTTGGAACGCGTTTTGGACATTTATGAACTGGAAAAGCCCGAGGGCGTGGTGGTTTCTACTGGAGGACAAACTCCCAATAACTTGGTGATGAAACTCGATCAATCTGGCGTGAAGATTTTTGGAACCAGCGCGCACAGCATCGACCAAGCGGAGAACCGTCACAAGTTCTCACAGATGCTCGA
>CAYHHJ010000002.1:5316-20438 GCA_964356405.1 uncultured Candidatus Peribacteria bacterium
GCGCGCACAGCATCGACCAAGCGGAGAACCGTCACAAGTTCTCACAGATGCTCGATGTGCTGGAAGTGGACCAACCCAAATGGAAAGATTTCGCGCAGGTGGAAGAAGCGGTGAAGTTCGCCGATGACGTGGGTTACCCTGTGCTCGTACGTCCTTCCTATGTGCTTTCGGGCGCGGCTATGGCGGTGGCACAAAATGAAGAAACTTTGAAAGGCTACTTAGCCAAGGCGGTAAAGATTTCCAAAGAAGCACCCGTGGTGATCACTAAATTTGAACTTGGCGCGAAAGAAATTGAAGTGGATGCCGTGGCCCAGGACGGGGAAGTGATGATTTATGCGATTGCGGAGCACGTGGAAAATGCCGGCGTGCACAGCGGAGATGCGACCATCGCACTGCCTCCACAAAAGCTCTACATGGAAACCATTAAGCGCATCAAAACCATCACCAAGAAAATCGCGAAACAGCTCAAGATCAGCGGGCCTTTCAACATTCAATATTTGGCTGTGAATAACGACATCAAAGTGATCGAGTGCAATCTGCGTTCCAGCCGAAGTTTCCCGTTCAGCTCCAAGGTGACCGGCTACAACTTCATTGAAATCGCGGTGGAATCCATGCTCGGCATTGCCAAGAAACGCGATTACAAGACCCTGGACCTCGACTACGTGGGAGTGAAGGCGCCACAGTTCTCTTTCTCACGGCTCAAGGGCGCAGACCCTGTGCTGGGCGTGGAAATGGCCTCGACCGGGGAGGTGGGCTGTTTCGGAGACGACCTCCATGAGGCTTTCTTCAAGGCCATGCTTTCCACGGGCTTTGAAATCCCTAAGAAAAATGTGCTGATTTCTATTGGAAAAATTGAGGACAAGGCGGACTTTTTGCCCGCCGCCCGTAAACTGGATGCCATGGGTTACAAACTCTACGCAACGCCTGGTACTGCTGAAGTGCTCAGCGCCGGCGGGCTCACTATTACCGTGGTGCACAAAATGGACAGCGACTCACATCCGAACTGCGCCGAGATCATCAGGAAGGACAAAGTGGACTGGGTGATCAACGTGCCTCGCAACTATTCACACGAAGAAACCACGGTGGGCTACGCGATTCGCCGCTACACCATCGACAACAATATCCCGCTGACCATAGACCTCAAGGTGGCCAAACTCATGGTGGACACCTTGGAACGTTACGACATCGATGACTTGGCTATTGAGCCGTGGAGTCATTATGTTTAGTACGCACTAAAGTTTACATAGTCAGCATCTACATTTTGCGTAGTAGATATTACGCAGGCTTCGGCTAAAAGTTCCTCAACTGACCATCCACCAGCTGCGCACCACCAAAGGTATCTAGTCCCTTCATCGTTTTCAAAATCATACTGCGGAGAGCTGTAGCTGGGGTCGGAAATACCTAGGCTGAAAAATCGCTCATAGCCAGAATAGTGACCGAGATCCTCTCCGTTTAGATAAACCAAGTACCAAGTTGTATAGTCTCCGTTTTCAAATGCAGAAGGGTCTTCTATGTAAACTCTCCAGTCTTCTGGATCTACATTGAGTTTTTCCACTGGTACATTTTCGAATCGGAAACCAAAGTGTGGATCTGCCACAGAAAGAGTGTCTCCCAGTTCAATCTCCGTTCCGTAGAGTTCTTCCAACTCGTCGAATGTATAAATTGGATCATAAGGCTCGCCGTTATTTTCTTCGAAAACAATTTTCATTCGGTATAAAAGTTCGGCAATGTCCAAACGGAACATTTTGGAAGCCAGACTGCTGTGGTCGAATCCAATGTACCCATCCTGGTAACCTATCCATTTATAAGGGTAGGCGTAGTAAGTGCCACCGCCGTAAGAATATTCATTAGTCTCTACAATTAGATAGTCGCTTAAAAAGTTGAGGTAGATGTCGTACCACTCGTTGCCTTCGTAGGATTCATCCGGCTGGCCATACTGCGATTCTACTATCATCTTAAAAGACTCGCCCATCAGCACGGGGTCGCCTGGGCGGAAAGTATTTTCCCCATCGTCACCACTGACCCAACCTTTGGCCTTGGCGCAGTAAACATAATTTGTGTACCACTGATCGGTGGGAACGTCCGTGAAAGTCCATTTCGTGCCGTCTGCACAGGCACTCACTTCATCTTCATTTAGCGCCGCCAGCACCAAGACTTTAGCGAGTTCGGCGCGGTTCATTTCCGTGTAGGCGTCAAAGCTTCCATCCGGCCGCCCGCTGAAAATATCCCATTCGTGCATCGCGTACGCCGCCTCCGTTATGAAGCCGTCGGTGTAGGGTGCTTCGCCAGCAAAAGCTGTACCGCAGCTGACTAGGACTACGAGAATACTTCCGGTCAGTCTTTGTAGGATTTTCATGGAAGAAGTTTAGTAAGCCCTTAAATTAATGGTTTCACCGTCTAAATTGTGGTCTTCGTCCACCACGCAGATTTGTTCCAAAAACTCTGCCACCGAGCTTGCTACGTAGACATCACAATCCACGCCGTAGAGTCCTGTGTCGTTTTCAAAAGTATCGTAGTCACTGTAGAAATAATGATTGTCTGGATCGGCGATGGTGATCCCAAAAAAACTTGCGTAGCCTGCACTGTGTCCCGATCCATAAAAGGTGTTTGAATCTTCTTCAAAAGGATAAACCACGTACCAAATGGTTTCACCGCCATTTTCGAATGCGGAGGGATTTTCTATGTATATGCGTAAGTCCTCGGCGTCTCCTACTTTATCCAAAGGTATGCCATCGGCACGGAAGCCAAAGTAGGGATCCGCAATGAACAAGGTCCCGTCTTCGATCTCAAATTCTGTTCCAAAAAGAGAACTTATCTCTTCAAAAGTAAAAAGCAGGTTGAAGGGCTCGCCGTCGTTCACCTCAAAGACCACATGGAGCCGGTACAAAAGTTCCGCCATATCAAAACGGGCCATCTTTGAACTCATGGTCCCCTCAAAACCGATATTGTCTTCATAACTGCCCAGCGCTAGGTAACTGTACGAAAGGTACGTTCCTCCGTAGAACTCCTCTTCCATAATAATATTATGGTCGGTCAAAAAGTTTACATAGATGTCGTACCACGCATCGCCTTCATAAGAGGCATCCGGTGTGCCGTATTGTGACTGCACAAGCATCTTGAAGGCTTCCGCTTTTAAAATTGGATCGCCTGGGCGGAAGGTAGACTTACCATCATCGCCGCTGACCCAGCCCTTGGCCTCCGCGCAGTAAACATAATCCGTGTACCACTCGCTGGCAGGAACATCGCTAAAAGTCCGCGTGGCTCCTTCAGCGCATGCGTCCACCTCGTCTTCTACAACACCGCTTCCCAGCACCAAAACTTTGGCGAGTTCGGCACGGTTGATTTCGTTGTTCGGTTCAAAAGATCCATCTGCATACCCTTCAAAAATGCCCAATTCATGTGTCCAATAAATGGCTTCAAAATGACTGTTGCTGGTTGCATCCCAATACGGCGCTTCACCGGCAAAGGCAATATTCGGGAGAAGGAGAGTGGCGAGTAAAGCGAGGAGGGGTTTGTTTTTCATAAAATTAGTAAGAACTAAAGTTGGTGTATTCAGCATCTACTTGCTGAACCCCGGTTGTGATATTGCACACATTCAATAGGTAATAGGAGGATTCGTAACAGAAGAAGGCGTATTCTGCACCTTCTTCATTTTCAAAATCATAAGAAAAGTTTTTCGATGAATCTGGACTTTTTATTTGGACATTAAAGTAAGAGACATAACCTTCACTGCTTTTCAGTGAGTGATCGGGGTCTGGATCTGGATATAATAAATACCAAATAGTCGCATCTCCGTTTTGAAACCCAGATGGATTGAGTACAAAAACTCTCAGATCATCTTCTGTAGCAGGCGTACTCACACCTGGGAACGGTATGTTCTCTGCACTGAAACCAAAATAGGGGTCCCGAATACTCAGTGTGTTATTTTCTGTATCAAATTCAGTCCCATACTTTTCGGACATTTCATCCAGCGTAAGAAAAAGCTCAAAGTCTTCGCCATTGTTTTCTTCAAAAACTGTACGTAAACGATAGAGCAATTCGGCTATGTCCATGCGCTGCATTTTTGATGCCAAGCTACTACTGTTAAAACCAATCTCTCTATCATTGTAAGCCACCCCTAGGTAGGGATAGACATAGCTTGTATAAGCAACTCCGCTGTAGACATTCGTTAAAACTTCAATGAGTTTATAGTCTTCTAAAAAATTTATATATTGATCATACCAAGCCGTGCCCTCATAACTTGCATCTGGAGTCTCATATTGTGATTCCACAGTCATCTTAAAAGCTTCTCCCATTAAAATAGGATCACCAGGGCGAAACGTGTCTTTACCATCGTCTCCACTGACCCATCCTTTGGCCTGTGCACAATAAACGTAGTCCGTGTACCACTCGTCCGACGGTACATCGGTAAAGGTTTGGGTCGCCCCGTCTGCGCATGTACCCACCTCGCTTTCCTCAACCCCACTACCGAGCACCAGTACCTTACTCAGTTCAGCGCGGTTCATCTCCTGCGTGGGCTTAAAAGTCCCATCGCTGTAACCTTCAAAGAGTCGCCATTCTTTGGTTTTATAAATGGCTTCGAAGTGCTCTATGTACCCCACGTCGGTGTAGGGAGCAGGGGCAGCCAGCACGGTGCTTGGGAACAAGAAGAGTGCCAATAGAATTAGACTTATTTTTTCTTTCATAGAAATTGATTAAAAAAGTGATCCGCCCCATTCCACCACGCTGAATCCACTGCGAGTCCAGGGTGTGAGTTTTTGCGCAGGTACTTGTTTCGTGGCGTCTAAGCCTTCGTAGTCAAAGAACACACGCAGAATGCTGTCGGGCGCTGGGCTGATATTCAGAGGTGCGTATTCATCAAGCACGCTTTGGTCCACAAAGTGAATGAAGTAGTAGGGTTTTTCGGTGAGCACACCGAGCCAGTATTCATTAAAATCTGCGATTTCTTTTGCATTCAAGCCCATGTAAGTGAGTTTCTCGTCGAAGAACTTTTTAAGGTCTTTTTGTGGAACCACAAAGCCGTCTTCAAAACTGGGCAAGGGGTCGGTGTAGGCTTCCCAAAAAAGATAAGGATAGTACTGACGATCCGCCAGATTGAAGAGTGCGCCTTTGGGATTAGCGATCACGGTCCAGCCTTCGCCCATCTCCGGCTCAGACACAAACACTCCTTGTTCGGGCGTCACGGAAACAGAGACTTGCGTGGGCTTTTCTGGATACAGATAAATCACCGGCTTACCCATGCCTCCAAGCTCGAAGTTGATGCTTACGCTCACGGCTTTTTGTCGGCCGTCATCAAAGTAAGCGGTGAAAAGATAGTCATTCTCTCCGTAGCCCAAGTTATTCCACTCCATTTTTGCACGATAGGTGAAAGTGCTGTCGCCGGGTGTGAATTGCGTAAGGGTATAAACATCCGTGGAACGCTCGCTGGAGTCAAAGCCTTCGTAATAATAGGCCGTGGCCACTATTTTTAGTGTGTCGGGAGAAACGGTCCCTGTGAATGTAACCGGCTCTTCGTGAAAAGATTCGCCGCTCGCAGGACTCACCAGCTGAATGCTGCTTTCACCGGTGTAGGCTTCCTCCTCTACAATTGCTTCCACAACGGGCTCGGGTTCTAACTCTGGGGTGGGCACTTCTTCCTTTTCTTCCTCCAGTAGTTCTTGTTCTTCCAACTCTTCCTCCAGGTTTTGGACTTGTTCACGCAGTTCTTCAAGCTCTTTATTCTCCGTTTCTTCTATTTCTTGCGGCGCACAAGCGGGCACGAGCAAAACAAGCGCCAGGAGGATGGAAAAGCATTTTTTCATACGGGTGGGTGAGATGGCTTTATCTTAAGCCCTTTCTTGACCGCGCGTAAAGCCGTGAGGCGAACGTCGAGCAACAAACCTAAAATAGCCATCGCGAGTAAGACTTTTTGGACGGTCTGGCTGGCCCCTCCGAGACGAGTGGTGGAGTCTATAATGGAGCTGAGCACAGCAACCATCGTGGGGAGAAATAGCAGCAGAAGCACTGGAGCTCCACCCAGAAAAATGCCGAGGTTTTTTCTAAATTCTTTCCAGTTTTTTTGGTCAGCTTCCTTCCAGAGTGGAATCACAAAAGCCGCAAAGGCATGAGACAATAAAAACCATGCGTTTAAAAAAACTATCGAGCCCCACAGAGAAGATTCGAATACCAACGCCTGAACGAGGGTCGCGAGCAGTGGTATGAATATCCATTCCTCAAAACGTTGTTTCCAGTTGATCTTGCTGGCGTCTTCATCGACCATGCTTCCAATCATGGCCGCCCACAAAACGAGGATGCCAGGGAAGGCCATTGGGCTGGCGTAGGAGGAAGTGAAAACAAAAATGGCCAGACTGATGGGCGTGAGCAGAATGCTCCAGACGAAAATCAGGACTTGGTAAGGTAGTTTTTTTTCTGAGGCTTTATTTGGCATGCCTTTTATATAAGTTTTTAAGCAAGTTCTTTGTCCGCTCTGGAAATTTTTCGGCATGTTCTACGAGTTTTTCAAAGTCGATGCGTTCGAGATTTATCTTTTTTAAATCCACATAGTAACGACCCAGCGAGTAGAGGTAGAGCAAATCTAGCAGCGCTTTTTCGGGCGTAGCGATGGTTAGGTCGCCTTCCTTGTGATACGAGAAGAAAAGTTTTTTGGGCAGGTGATGATACTTCCACGTGAGGTGGCCGACTTGTTTTTCGAGGCTGCGAGTAAAACTAACGGCTTCGATGAGGTAGGGAAGTCCGGGGAGCACTCGGGCCTCTGCAAGCGCAGTGGTGAAGGAAAGATAGGTGTTTTCTTGAATCAGTCCGCTGAGGTGGAGAAGATCCGCGCGTTCGAGATGGAGAAAGACTTCTTTAAAAACATAGAGGTCGCGCTTAATTCGGAGGAAGATTTTCTTTTTTGCATAGCGGGCGCAGAGAACCCGGGCCGAGTCGGCTTGGATTTCAAGTATGTCCTGCACATCTTTAGTGCTGAAGAATTTTGGCAGAGCGGCGGCGAGCTTTAAAAAATGCATGGTGGAAGTATAACATAAGTCGCAGGAACTCAAATATAGAAAGTTAACATTCTTATACCTTATCTATTTTTAAATTTGCCTTTTAGCCAGAGTGGGGTGTATAATTTATATGTTGTTATTTTGAAAGTCGGCCGCTGAAAAGCGGTTTTTTTGTCCCCTATGATCAAGCTTCAACTTACTCTCGTTAACCCTCGACCCCGAGCCTAGTCTCGCGGGAATTTTACATTTGTTAAGATCCCCCGAGACATAGAAGCTCGGTTTTTTTAAATCCTTTATGAAGAAAATCGTTGTAAAAGTCGGAACCAATGTCATCACCCAGGAGAACGGCCTGCTCAATACTGCCGTGGTGGATCAGTTGGTGAAACAAATCGTGATGCTTCAAAAACGCGGCATGGAGGTGATTTTAGTGAGTTCCGGAGCTATGGGGGCAGGACGGGGGCTCATCAAACTGAAGGAAGATACGAACACCGTGGTGAAGCGGCAGGTTTTGGCTTCCGTGGGGCAAATCAAATTGATGGAAACTTACCTTGGATTTTTTCAGGCGGCGGGGAGTTTGTGTGCCCAGGTGCTGGTGACCAAAGAGGATTTTCGCGATCGGACCCACTACCTCAACATGAAAAACTGTTTTGAGGCGCTGCTGAAAAGCGGCGTGGTTCCGGTGGTGAATGAGAACGACGTGGTTTCCGTGGACGAACTTATGTTCACGGACAATGACGAACTTGCCGGACTTATTGCGTGCATGATGGACACTGAATCTTTGATTTTACTCAGCAATGTGGACGGCATTTACGACAAAAATCCTGCGGAGAAAGATGCTCGCGTCATTCATAAAGTGGGATCGGACACGGCGATTCAAAAATTTATTGCCCCTACGAAGTCGACTTTTGGACGCGGTGGGATGCTGACGAAGGCCAAGACCACGAAGCGTTTGGCGGCCATGGGAATCTCTACCTTCATTGCGAACGGGCAACGTGAAAATGTGCTTTTGGATCTTTTGGAAGGCAAGGAAGTGGGGACGGAGTTTATTCGTGCGACTAAAAAAGCATCGAGTCTGAAAAGGTGGATTGCGAGCAGCGAGGGAAACGAAAAAGGTGCGGTGACGATTAATGCCGGAGCGGAAAAAATTCTGAAAGAAAAAATCGCTAGCCTTTTACCCGTGGGAATCACTAAGATTGAAGGGCAATTCCAAAAAGGGGATATGCTGAAAATTCTGAACGAAAGTGGCGAAGGGATTGGTTATGGGGTTGCGGTGTACGGTGCGGCGGTGGCGAAAAAATGGGTGGGGAAAAAAGCCAAGAAACCGCTGATTCATTATGATTATTTATTTTTGAAAAAATGAAAATTTCAATTGTTGGCGGCGGGAAAATGGGTACGGCCATTCACAAAGCTTTGAATGGTAAGTTCGACGTGAGTTTGTGTGGAAGAGGCGAGGCCTGTGCCGGGGAGGTCGTGATTTTTTGCGTGAAGCCACAGGATTTTGCAGCTTGCGTGGAAGGTCTCGGCGAAGATTTAAACGAGCGGCTGGTGATTTCAATCATGGCGGGTGTTTCACTGAAAACCTTGATCGAAAAAACGGGGGCGGCACAAGTGGTGCGCAGTATGCCGAATCTTCCGGTGCAAGTGGCGAAGGGTTTTACAGCGTGGGTTTGCACTTCGGCGGTGTTGGAAAAAGAATTTGTGAAAAGTATTTTTGCGGCTTTTGGTGAAGAAATGGAGCTGCGGGAAGAAGTGCAGCTGGATGCGGTTACGGCGCTGAGCGGCTCGGGTCCCGGGTACTTTTTTTACTTCTGCGAAGTGCTTGAGGCTAAAGCGAGAGAATGGGGATTCGGCGAAGAAGAGGCGCGGAAAATTGTGCGTGCCACATTTGCAGGAAGCGCCGAGCTTTTGGAATCGGGCGAGAAGAGCGCAGCGGAGTGGAAACTGGCGGTGAAATCCAAAGGCGGAACGACGGAGGCGGCGCTGAATGTTTTGGAGGGCGGTGGTTTTGATGCGCTCGTGAAAGATGCTCTGGAGGCCGCGAAGAAACGTAGCCAAGAATTGCGATGAACCTCACTCAAGAATTTTCGAAAGTAAAAAAGGCGAGCCGCGCGCTGGGTTTGGTGAGCGAAGAAAAAAAGAATAAAGTGCTGCGTGGATTGGCGGCGGCTTTACTGAAACGCGGGGCGGAAATTTTGGCGGCGAATCAAATCGACTGCGAGAAAATGGGCGAAGCGGATCCTTCGTATGATCGGCTTTTGCTCACGGAAGACCGGTTGAGCGCGATGGCGAAGGACTTGGAAAATGTGGCGAATCTTTCCGCGGGGCTCGGGGAAGTTTTGGAACAGCGCACAATGCCGAACGGTTTAGAACTCAAAAAAATCCGCGTTCCGCTTGGCGTGATCGGCGTGATTTTTGAGGCACGGCCCAATGTAACGGTGGATGTGTTTTCAATCTGTTTTAAGGCGGGGAATGCCTGCATTTTGAAGGCGGGAAGTGATGCTCAGAATTCGGCGGTTGTGCTTGTGAGAATCATTCGTGAAGTTTTGCGCGAACAGGGGCTGGATGAAGATTTGGTTTTTTTAATGCCGCCGGAAAGAGAAGGCGTTGCGGAGCTTTTGAAGGCGCGTGAATTTGTAGATGTGATTATTCCGCGCGGAGGAAAGGGGCTCATTGATTTTGTAGTGGAAAATTCCACCGTTCCCGTGATTGAAACGGGCGCCGGCATTGTCCACACCTACGTGGACAGCGAGGTGGATTTGGAAAAAGCGGCGGCGATTATTTTCAACGCGAAGACGCGCAGACCGAGTGTGTGTAACGCGCTGGATACTTTGCTCGTGCATAAAAATCGGCTAGAAGATTTGGAGGGCTTGGTGGCGAAACTTGCTGAAAAACAGGTGGAAATTTTTGCGGATGAGGCGGCGTATAAAGCTTTGGAAGGGGAATACCTGAACTTGCAGCACGCGACTGAAGACCACTTTGGGACGGAGTTTTTATCGCTGAAAATGTCTGTCAAAACAGTGAGCAGCGTGGAAGAAGCGGTTGGGCATATTGGAAAATTTGGCTCCAAACACAGCGAAGCGATTCTTTCGACGAACGCTGAGGCGATTGAGTACTTTCTGAACCACGTGGATGCCGCGGCGGTTTACGCCAACACTTCTACGGCGTTCACAGATGGCGGGCAATTTGGACTGGGAGCGGAAATTGGAATCAGCACGCAAAAACTTCACGCGCGCGGCCCGATGGCTCTCGAAGAGATGACCAGTACGAAGTGGCTGGTGCGGGGTGACGGGCAGGTGAGGGCTTAGGTCTTGAGCGGAATCAGTTTTACTTTCAGCCCTTTGAGTTTCTGAAAATCCTTATCCGCCGTGACCAGCGTGAGCCCCTCCACTTGCGCGGTTGCGATGAGGCTTTTTATGAAGGGTAGCAATCAAATTTTCCCCGCTCTTTTGCTTAATTGTGATGCTTGTTAAAATCCCTTCAGCTAGCTTCTTCATGAGAGTTTTGTAACTTCGTACAAACTCCGTATTGGTCACGAATTGATTCATAGCTTTATTTTACTATTCGTATATTTTCATACAAGTTCATAAAGCCTAGCGCTCTACGTCATAAGCCACTCGGACGTTTGGGCCTTCTTGTTTGATTTTGCGAATGGTCACGTGGCGGAGGTCGGCCATTTGGTCGACATGAGTGCCGCCGCACGGAACGCCAAAGTCGCCGTAGTAGACAATGCGCAGAGGCTTGCCTTCGTGCAAAGTGGGCGGAATTTTGAAGCCACGTTTTTGCAGTTCTTCGGGTGAAATGAATTCGATGCGCGTGAGGATATTTTCCGCGATGATTTTATCGCACTCTTTTTCGATCTCAAGCTGAAGCTCTTCTTTATCGCGGCCTTCCAAACTGCCTTCGTACTCAATGTAAGGACCATCGGGGAAATGGTAGCCTTTGCCGGGAATCCAATCGATTCCGAGGCGTTTCAAAGCCAAGTCCACGACGTGTCCGCCGGAGTGCAAACGGCGGTGAAGCATGCGACGAACCGGGTCCACGTGAAGCGAAACCGTTTCACCTTCAATGAAGCGCCCTGAGCTGAAGTGGCCGCTGTGCTTGATGGCGCCGTACATATATCGCACTTCCTCTACTTCAAATGTGGCGGAGGCAGATGTGATGGTTCCTTTGTCGTAGGGCTGGCCGCCGCCCTGTGCGTAGAAAAGAGTCTGGTCCAGGAAAACAATGGTTTTGCCTTCAAGATCCACTACGTTCTGCACTGCAGCGCTGCCTTCAGTTGCGGACATATCGGTCATGTAAAGAAGTTCTGTAGGTTCCATGTGTGTGTTAGTAAAGATTGACCTAAGTTTACTTTTTATTGATTTATTTGTTAAGGTGAGCTTAGAATTAAGTGTCAATAATTCTTGATGACATGCTGGAAAATCTACTCACCTTGGGGTTCAATGAAAAGGAGGCAAAGGTTTATTTAGCGCTGCTGGAGTTCGGCGCGCAACCCGCTTCTGTGATCGCCAAAAAAACAAAAATGCCCAAGGCCACGGTGCTGTTTTTGTTCGATCGACTGGTGCAGTGGGGCGTGATCACAAAATCCAAAAAAGGCCGGACTCAGGTTTTTTATGCAGACCCAGCAGATTTGAAACGAGCTAAAAAGAAAGAGATGGAGGAACAAGAGGAAGCTCTGAAAAAGACTTTGCCTCTACTTAAAGAATTCAAAAATCCCTTCAGTTCGCCGCCAAAGATTTCTTTTTTTGAAGGTCTCGAAGGCTGCCAAAAGGCGTATCGGCTGATTTTAGAAAGTGAAAGCAAAGAGGTGCGCGAGTTTGCCACGCACGACGATTTGGAAAAAATGGGTGCACCGTTTATGCAAGAATTCATACGGGAACGGGCGAAGCGAAAAGTGTTTATGCAGGACGTGTGCAAGGACAGTCCCACCCATCGGTACTATAAAAAGCGTGATAAAAAAGATTTCCGCCAGTCACTTCTCTATCCAAAAAAGATGGGCGAACTGTATTCGTCGATTGCCGTTTTTGACGACAAGGTGCTGCTGCTTAACTTGCATCACGATGCCTTTGGAATTTTGATTGAGAACCATGAAGTGGCCGAAACCCTGAAGACCCTTCACAAATTGGCTGGAGCTAAGTTATAGCTTTTTCTCATTTGCATCCAGTTCGGCAATCGCAGCTACGATGTAGCGCCTTACTTCATACGAAGCGGCCGTTACGGAGGTCATCCTTCCCGTGGAGCGATCTAGTGTATGAGACTCTTCCTCCCCTGGCTGCAGTTCAAATTCTTTGTGACCCGCTGTGTCTAAAGCCTGGCGAAGCGCTGCAGCTACTTTATTTAAATCTTCAGCACGGGAGTTTTGTGCGCCAACTGGATAATGCATATGAGGGCTGGTGTAGCTCAAAGAATCCGGCTCGCTCATCCCTTGCTTAACTACGGGAGCATCAACCGAGTTATGAATGACTAAACTCAGTGGCGGCTTGGCTTCGGAATCGTACTCAAAGGCGGCGTGAAAAGTATTTGTATGGTCAATCATAAGAGAGATTATAAGAGCGTATAATCAAAGAAATCCTTGTTTTTGTCAAATGAATCCATTAATCTACAGGTGTGGACAGACAAGAACTCATTGCGGAGCTCATCAAAAGCCTGGGGGAAGACCTGGGGCGTGAGGGTTTAAAGGAAACGCCGAAACGGGTGGATGAAGCTTGGGATCATCTGTTCAGCGGGTATGGCAAAAAACCGGAGGACGTTTTGACCGTGTTTGAAAATGAGGGTTATGATGAGATGATTTTGGTGAAGAATATTGAATTCTATTCGCACTGTGAACACCACATGCTGCCGTTTTTTGGGAAGGCGCACATTGCGTACATTCCTCGAGATAAAATCATTGGGCTGTCTAAGATTCCACGGCTGGTGGAGATTTTTTCGAGACGGCTACAAAACCAAGAACGGCTGACCACGCAGATTGCGGGGGCTTTGGATGAGCTCTTGTCGCCGAAGGGAGTGGGGGTTGTGATTGAAGCAAAACATTTTTGTATGATGGCGCGCGGCGTGGAGAAGCAAATGAGCGAGGTGACCACGTCGACTTTGAAAGGATTGTTTAAAGAACGGCCCGCCACTCGCGAAGAGTTTTTGCGCCTGATTAAAAGCTAGGCTTACTGAACCTTGCCGACCGTAGGGGCAAGTTCGTCGGCGATTTTTGCTGTCCAGTAAACAAGGTCTTCCGGTTTCACTTCATCTGCGCGACGGTAAATCCAGGTTTGCTCTTCACGTCCGGGAGTAAGCCTGTTTTCCACGCCGTCACCGCTAAACACATAGAAATCGTTCTTCTGAGCTTCGGTATAGCGAGCTGCTTTGCCCTTAGCCACTTCGAGTTCGCGTTGCCAGTTGGCGTCGGGCCCGTAGTGATTGAAGAAGCGTGAACAATCACTGGGATTCTGATGGCTCATTTTTCCGTCCGCGTCCGGTGCGTCGAACATGCCGGTGCAATCCATTCCTTGTAAAGTATGCAGATAGCCGTCTTCTTTTGCTTTGTACCCCGACTGGGCCAGCAAGACCGCATATTCTCGAGCGTAGGCGAGTGAAAGAGCGGTGTCCGTTTTTTGAAAGCTACTGGAGTGCTTGCCCCGCTCTACCACCGAGGGCTTTAACCATGCCCAGAGTTCTTCTTGTTTTGTTCGATCACGCAGTAATGGGCTGTCTTTAGCAAGCAGTACTCCCTTAGGTAGCTTGGCTACTGCGAAGTCCTTTACCAGAGACTGCCACGGCACTTCTTCACCAAGCACCACTCGGCCATTGGACGCTTGCCACTTATGAGGTTTATCCAAGCCCTCAGGTTCTTTTGGGAAGTCCGCGGTGCCGTCACAATCATTGTCTTTTCCGTCGACTTTAATATCTGCAACGCCTGGGTGGACCTTGGGATCAAGCTCGTCGCAGTCCCCGCCTTGGAGAGCGAGCCGCATGAACTTATTTTCTTTCAGATCCGTTTGGACCTTGCACACCACGGCGCTAGGGGCTTCATCTTTGTCGTGTTTTTTTGGTATAAGAACTTTGCCAGCAGCACACTCAAGAGGCTGAGTCTGGAGAACTAGCCGAGTTCCGTATCCATCTCCATCCATATCTTGATAGTACGGTACGTTGGCGGGCTTAGAGCAAGCCGCTGCTGCAAGTGAAGTTAAAACAAGACCGTGACTAAGTTTCATAGAGGATTTTATACCATTTAAACCATGTGCCGTCAAGTTGCCTGCTTGCGATTGATAAAGACCTCAAGATCGCTACAATAAGCCCATGGATTTCCTGCCCGAATCGATTACGCGGCTCATTGAAGAGCTTCAGCAGCTGCCCGGCATCGGACCTAAGAGCGCGCAGCGTTTAGCGTTTCACCTGTTAAAGTCGCCGGAAAGTCGGCTGGAAAGTTTTAGTGGTGCCGTGGCTGGGGTGAAAATTGGCGTGATTTCGTGTGGGACTTGCCACTCGCTGACCACCGAAAATCCGTGCCGCATATGCAGCGACGCCGGCCGCGACCAGAGTATTTTGTGCGTGGTGGAAAGCACGCTGGACCTCATTGCGCTGGAAAAAACCGGCGAGTTCCAGGGACGTTACCATGTGCTGCAAGGAACTTTGTCCCCGTTGGAAGGCGTTGGGCCGGACGACTTGCGGATTGCGGAACTCTTTGTGCGAATGACCGATGCCGCTTGTGAAATTAAGGAAATTATTTTGGCGCTGAATCCTGACTTGGAAGGGGACACTACAGCGCTGTTTTTACGACAAAAACTGGCGGCGCTGAACCCTGTTCACGTGTCACGCATTGCGCGGGGGATTCCGAGTGGCGGAAATTTGGAGTTCACCGATGACGCCACACTCATTCGAGCGATGCAGGGACGGCAGACAATGTAGTTTAGCTGTTGAATTCAGGGCGAGCATCGGGGTCGGGTCGGGCCCATTCGTCGCCGTGTTCTTGTTTTAATTTTTCTTGGATGGGCTCGAGCTCGGACCAGTTGTATTGGCAGTCTGGGAAGAGGGTGAAGACGATCCATGTGCTGCCGTGGTCTTCGAATACTTTTTGGATTTCTACCTTGCCGCCTCTAATGTCGTCCTCGCCGTGGGAGAGGTAGAGTTCGCTTTGCATGTAGATGA
>CAYHHJ010000002.1:20538-22744 GCA_964356405.1 uncultured Candidatus Peribacteria bacterium
GCGGCGCCGAGTTCGATGCGAAGTTTTATTTCTGCGGGAAGAGGTGGGAGTAACTCGAGAATTTCGCCGTAGTGGGTGCCGTGGGCCACTTCGTAATCGGAAAGAAAAAAGGGCACATCCATGCCGACTTGAGCGCCCAAGGTGAGGAGGGTTTCGGTGGAAAGTTTGAGTTCTTCGAGATCGTTCAGGGCGAGGAACAGGGAGGCCGCATCGCTGCTGGCACCGCCGAGTCCACTGCCGGGTGGAATGCCTTTTTCGAGCTGAACCTTGTATTTGAAAAGGCGGCCGGTGTGGGCTTGGAGGACGTCGATGGCTTTCAAAATGGAATTTCCTTCGGTGGGAAGGGTGGCGCAGTTGAAAGAAAACGTGTCGGCGCGCTCAAGCGTAAGCGTATCCTGGAAAAGCCGGGTGCGCATAAAAACCGTGTCGAGGAGGTGGTAGCCCGAGGAGTCCCTGCCAAGAATGGCGAGGAACAAATTCACCTTCGCGGGACAGAGGATTCGTAGCATCTTATTTTTTATTCGCTGCCATGAAGCTCGCGGCTGCGAGGATGAGCGGAACCCAGAAAAAGTCTTTGAGTTCGGTGAGGTGACTGGAGTTGGAGCCGACGATGAACATAATGATAGAGGCGGCAAGTGCCAGAGATCCAATGATGGAGAAAACTAGTTTAGGATTTTTCATGGGGAAGGTTAAGTGGCCTTAGTTTAAAGGAAGAACGGTGAGAAGAGCAAGGCAACGGATGCCTTCGCCGCGGCCGAACGCAGTGAGGCCTTCACCGGTGTGTGCGGAAATTTGGATTGCGCCGGCGGACATGCCCAGAACTTCTGCGAGAGAGTTTTTGAGTGCGAGTGCAAGTGGGTCAATTTGTGGGCGGGCACATTCAAGTGAAAGGGAAAGCTTGGTCACTTTTATTTTCTCCAAGAATGGTTCCAAATAATCGCGACTATTTGATTCGCCAGATAGTAAAAGTGGGTCGGCAAGTTCGGAAAAGTTTTCGCCACAGGCTTGGGCAAGTGCGCGACCGATGGCGTGCAGGATCACATCGCCGTCGGAGTTGGCTTCGAGCGCAGATAGCTCAGGGATGGTGAGACCGCCGAGTATGAGCGTACCTTCGTTTGAAAAAGCATGTGAATCTTCGCCAAGGAAAGTTTGGGACTGGAGCAGGTGGATGTCTTCGGCGAAAGTGATTTTTTTGTTGTGATGACTGGCTTCCACCACGGCCACGGGTGTTACCGCGAGCAGGGCACTGGTGAGATCGGTGGAATCGGTAAGAGAAAATTTGCGCAAAATGTCACCGCGTACGGCTTGGGGAGTTTGCATATGACGGACTCCTTCCCGAGGAATCTCAGCAGTGTAGACACCTTGGTCAGCCGTGAGCAGTGTGTCCACTGCCAGGTGGGAAACGGCAGCGGCACCGGTCTTTTGTGCGGCAGCAATCACTTCGGAAATTTCGCTCGCGGTCACGTTGGGATTCGCCGCGTTGTGATCAAGGAGAATATCGAAGTCTTTATAGTCTGCGGAGGCAAGTCCGGCCTTAAACGAGTCCATGCGAGTGGCTCCGCCGGTGGTGAGCTGGGTTTTTTCTCCATCAATAAAAGGCAGGAAACGGAATTCATCGCCCTTGGGCACTACTAAAATAATTCGGCCAATCTCTGGATGCGCTTTGAAGGTTTCGTAGCTAAGCGTCCACAGTGGTTTCCCATCCAATTCAGCCCAGAGTTTATTTTGCTTCGCCCTGCTGGACGATCCGGCAGCCAGTAAAATTGCTGTGTTCATAATAGTTGGTGATTCGATGATGGAGTGAAATCGTTTCGTCGAGTGTAGCAGCGGGAACTTCCCAGAGCCACTTTTCCATGCCGGCTTCAATGAATTCATAAATGCCGAGGAAAGAAATTTCGCCAGCCAAAAAGCGCGCTACGGCTAGGTCGTTGAGTGCATTGAGCACCACGGGGAAATTGGGATTTCCTTTGTGCTGCTTGAACCACTGCAGCGAGCGGAAGGTCTCGGCGTCCGGTTGATCAAAACTGAGTTCACTTTTGCGCGTGCGCACAATGGGCCAGGGGCAGACGGGCTGAACCGGGTAATGCAGCGCGTAGGAAATAAAAAGCCGCATGTCATTTTGTGTGCTGTGCATTTTGGTGGCGCCCGTTTTGGTATGAACCACGCTGTGAACAATGCTCTGCGGGTGGATGGTGACGTGGATGTC
>CAYHHJ010000003.1:0-18298 GCA_964356405.1 uncultured Candidatus Peribacteria bacterium
ATATTAGTTTAGTACTGAGTTACTTTTTTTAGCGATACGTTCTTTCTTTCCTTCCTTAGATACTTTGTATCCGATTCGGGTTCCTTTCTTAGTCTTAGGGTCTAGAACCATTACGTTTGAAATGTGCAATGGAGCTTCGAAAGTAGTTTTTGATCCCGCTTGGGTCTTGGTCTTCTTAACGTGACGAACCACTTTGTTGAGACCTTCCACGACTACGCGGTCAGTCTTCTTTGAAACGCGCAGTACCTTTCCGGTTTTGTTGCGTTCCTTTCCAGTGATCACCACGACCATGTCTCCTTTTTTGATTTTCATAATACTTCAGGTGCTAAAGAAATGATTTTTTGGAATCCTTTGTCACGTAATTCACGGGCAACCGGTCCGAATACACGAGTCCCCTTAGGAACCTTATCCTTACCGATGATCACTACAGCGTTTTCATCGAAACGAATGCAGGTCCCATCTTTACGTTTAAAGTTCTTGGTCACTCGAACGATAACAGCTCGTTGAACGGTCTTTTGCTTGATAGCTCCCTTAGGCGCTGCCTTCTTAACAGAAACGATGATCTCGTCTCCGATTCCGGCATAACGTCGCTTTGAGCTTCCGAGCACCTTGATGCACATCACCTCTTTGGCTCCGCTGTTGTCTGCCACCTGCAATTTAGATTGTTGCTGAATCATATTATTTCTTAGCTTTTTTAGTAGGAGTTGCTTTAGTAGGCTTTTCTGTAGGAGTAGGCATGTCCACGGTCCAACGTTTTAAGCGAGAGAGGGGACGTGTTTCGTAGATCGTAACGTCATCACCAACCTTGAACTTTTCAGTTTCGTCGTGTGCATGGAACTTATTAGCCACGCTGTAACGTTTCTTGTATTTAGGATCCGTCTTAGACGTTTCCACTTTCACAACGATGGTTTTGGTGCCTGATTTAGAGACAACCGTTCCTTCTTTAGTTCTCATTTGATTGCTGATTTATTAAGGGTTTGAATGCGTGATCTTTGCTTATCCCACGCAGCTTTTAAGTGACTTTGTTTCTCTTTCCCGGTTCGCATGCTGATGTTCAGCAACGCGATTTCCTTCTCAGAGGCGATCATAAGCTTAGTGCGGTCATCCGCGCTCATCTTTTGAAGCTCTTCCATGCTGTAGATTTTAACGTCAGCCATATTATTGATTAATTGAAACAAATTTAGTCGTCACTGGAAGTTTGTGTCCTGCCATGATCAGAGCTTCTCGTGCAACCTTTTCATCTACCCCGTCCATCTCGAACATAATAGTTCCAGGCTTAACGAGTGCAGTGTAACGATCCACGGCTCCTTTTCCAGATCCCATCGGGGTCTCAGCAGCCTTCAAAGTGATAGGCTTGTGAGGGAACACGCGGATCCAGATTTTTCCGGTACGTTGCACATGGTGTGCGAGTACACGGCGAGCGGCTTCAATCTGACGAGAAGTAACTTCTGCAATCTCTAGGCTCTTGAGGCCAAAGCTTCCGAACGCTATGGTGCTTCCACCTTTAGCTGTTCCTTTGAAGCTTCCTCGAAGGCGTTGCCATTTCCGGTATTTTGCTCGTTTAGGTAGTAACATAATTTATTATTTAGACAGAGGGCTAGTTGAGGTCAGAGCCTTTTGTGGGTTGAAAACCAATCCCTTGTTCACCCATACTTTCACTCCGATCTTCCCGTAGGTAGTCTGAGCTTCTGCGAGGGCGAAATCGATGTCAGCACGGAAGGTGTGAAGAGGGATCTGTCCTTCAGCGTAGAATTCCGTTCGTGCGATTTCTACTCCGTTGAGACGTCCGCTCATACGAATCTTCACTCCTTTGGCACCTGCATCCATTGCTTTCTTGATAGCCATCTTAGCTGCACGGCGGTAAGAAACACGTCGTTCGATTTGCATCGCGATGCTTTCTCCGATGAGCCATGAGTCTAGTTCCGGCTTCTTGATCTCTTTGATATTGATAGTGAACTTGTGTCCAAACTCCTTTTCGAGAGCTGCTTTAAGGTCTTCTACGCTTGCTCCTTGTCGTCCGATGATCACTCCTGGTTTAGCTGAGTGAACGTTGAGCGTAATGTCTTTAGCGTTACGAGCGAGTTCAATCTTTGAAACTCCAGAATCGTTCAGCTTCTTTCGGACGAAAAGACGAATCTTAACATCTTCAGAAAGCATTTTTGCGTATGCTTTTGGATTTGCATACCAGGTAGAATCCCATGTACGGATGATACCTACTCGAAGCCCAACTGGATTTACTTTACTGCCCATAGGTTATTCTTGAGAGTTAGATTCGGGAGCTGCCTTAGCAACTCGTCGAGAAGTTTTCTTAGCCTTAGCTACTGTTGGAGCTTTCACATCCACGGTTACGCGGATTTGAGCTGTCCTCTTAAGGATAGGGTGCTGACGTCCACGTGATACGGGAACGCCACGCTTGAACGTAGGACCTTTGGTCACCACGATTTCCTTAACATACAGGTTGCTTCGGTTTTGCTTAAGATTGTGCTCAGCGTTGGCTGCTGCAGAGGCGATGGCTTTGTAGATGAGATGAGCTGACTTCTTAGGTGTGAACTTAAGTTGAGCCAATGCATCTTCTACCATCACTCCACGAACCAATCCTGCTACTAGGTTAGCTTTCTTGGGGGAGACTCGGGTGTTTTTTAGGAAAGATTTCATGATTAAGCTGTTGGGGTTGCAGGTGAGTCTTTAGACTTAATAGGATGTCCTCGGAACTTACGTGTGAATGAGAATTCACCGAGACGGTGACCAACCATGGTTTCTGTAACGAATACAGGTACATGATCTTTACCATTGTGAACTGCGAAGGTGAATCCTACGAATTCTGGAGGTATTTGGCAATTTCTTGACCAAGTCTTCAGGATTTTCTTAGTGTTCGCATCAGCTTTCAGAACCTTCTTGAGAAGTTTCTGATCGATGTACGGACCTTTGTAGCTACTTCGAGACATAGTTATTCTTTATTATTAAGTTCAGCGAGCATTTTGCCCTTTCGGGTCTTAACAATCCAGCGATTCGAGCTGTTCTTACGACGTCGAGTCTTAACACCGAGAGCGTGAAGCCCCCAAGGAGTCTTAGGATACTTAAGTCCAATTGGACAGTTACCTTCTCCTCCTCCGTGTGGGTGGTCGTTAGGGTTCATGGCTTTACCACGAACTTCAGGACGCTGACCCTTGTGACGATTTCGTCCAGCCTTACCAATAGTTACGTTGCCATGATCTGCGTTAGAAACGCGACCGATGCTGGCGTAACACTGTTTGTGCACAAAGCGCACTTCGCCAGAGGGGAGCTGCACTTGTGCATACTCACCATCCAAAGAAGTAAGTTTTGCTGCAGACCCTGCGGTCTTGGCAAGTTGTCCTTTTCCACTGAGGTCAATTTGAACGTTGTGGATATCGAAACCAACTGGGATGTTCTCGAGCATCATGCGGTTACCTGCACGAGCCTTGGTTCGAACGGCTGTCATAATACGATCTCCAACCTTGATTCCTTCTGGAGCCAAGTTGTAACGATATTCCCCATCCTTGTATAGAACGAGCATAATGAACGCGCTTCGATTTGGATCGTACTCCACCGTCTTAACGGTAGCTTCGATGTTGGATTTGTCGGTTTGCTTGAAGTCAACGTCACGAATCATGATCTTGTTACCTGAACCACGGTGACGCACGGTGATTACACCATGGTTGTTACGTCCAGCGGCTTCATGTTTGCTGCGGAGAAGTCCTTTGAACGGTCGGTTCGTAGTGATTTCTTCGTAGGTCAGCACGGTCATAGAGCGCTGTCCGTTCGTCGTATTTTTAACTTTGCGTATTGGCATAAACTTTGTTAAGCGGCTGTAGCAGCCTTTTTAGGAGTTTTTTTAGCGGTAGCAGTCTTTCCTGCCTTGTTGATCTCAAGTTTCTCACCAGCTTTCAAGGTAACGATAGCTCGTCGAGTCTTTTCACGTTTCTCCATGAGCATACGGCTTCGTCCCATTCGGAACTTAGGTAGACCATGAAGGATGTTAACACTCTTGACCTGAACTCCGTACAAGGCACGAAGCGCATTCTTTACGTCGATTTTCGTTGCATCCTGGTGAACCACGAAGGTGTATTTACCTGTAGATTCCTGGTGAACGCTTTTCTCCGTGAGAACGGGTCGAACGAGTATTTGAGAGAGATTCATATTACTTAGAGTAGGTGGTTTCGAGGTCTTTCAGCGCGGCTTCTGTGAAGAGAATGCTGTCGTAGGTGAGGAGATCTTGAGGGTTCAAATAACCACTCAGGATAACTTTTGCCTTTCCGATATTCTTAGAAGATAGCTTAAGGGTCTTTTCTTCACGGTTTCCAACTACGAGGATATCGCGCTTGAGATCGAGCTTCCCGAGGAAGTCTGCGAATACCTTAGTCTTTGGTGCATCGAGTTCAAATTTGTCGAGTGCGTACACTTTTCCATCCTTAGCTTTCATGCTCAAGATTTGGAAGAGAGCTCGGTTACGTTGCTTCTTTGGCATCATGATGGCGAAGTTCGCCCATTTCTTAGGTCCAAAGGCACGTCCTCCACCACGCATTTGTGGACTTCGAGTAGAACCTTGTCGAGCTCGTCCTGTGTGCTTTTGTGCAAAAGGCTTCTTTCCTCCTCCAGATACATCTGAAGAAGACTTGCTCTTCACGTGAGCGATAGGCTTACGTGCACTCTTCTGTTGGTACAAAAGATAGTTGTGAACGATTCCTTCGCCACCTTCGATTTCGAAGATGTTCTTTGCGAGGGTAACGTCACCCGTCTTAGTTCCAGCCTGGTTGTAAAGAGGTGCTTTCATTTAATTATTTTCGGATGATGATGAGGGTACCGTTTGCTCCTGCAATGGCTCCTTTGAGACCAATGAGGTTCTTAACTGCATCTATATATACAATTTCTTTCATCTCGGTGATTCGTTCGCTTCCCATGTGTCCAGCCATACGCTTACCTTTGTGTACTTTACCTGGTCTAGCACGAGCTCCAATGGATCCAGGTTCACGTTTCATATGAGAACCGTGTGTTCGTTTACCTCCGGCGAAGTTGTGACGCTTCATTACCCCTTGGAAACCTTTACCTTTAGAGATGCTGCTAACTTTAGTCATAGCGCCTACCTCAAATCCTTCGAGGTTAACGGTGGCTCCCGTTTCGATAGACTCATTGCCTTCGATTCGGAATTCACGCATGGTGCGGAATTTTCGGTTCTTAGTCGGCTTCTTTAACGCATCAAACCCGAGGACTACCGCCGGATATCCGTCTTTTTCAACAGTTTTCACTTGTACCACCGTGTTAGGGGAGCACTCGATCACTGTAAGAGGGATCACACGACCGTCATCTTGGATGAGACGGGTCATACCGATTTTTTTACCTAGAATTCCTGACATAGTTTAGAGCTTAGTTTTGAATCGAAGCGTTTGGTCTTTTCCCCTTAGGGGTCCACGTGGGAGCCGTTTGCTTCTTTTCTAAGATAAATGCCCGAAGATACTAATGACCCTTAAGCGCAGAGTCAAGACATTTTTCTCAAATGCTTAGCTTTTGCATGTAGACAGGTAAGAAGACACAAAAAAACAGAAGCTGAGACGGGCTCGAACTTCTGTTTTAGTAGGTGACTAAGCCTTTGCCGCAGCTTCTTGCTGCTGGCATAAAGTCCTAGACTTTAGGTGCTTTCTTTGCTGCCTTCTTAGTTGTTTTCTTTTCTTCTCCTTCTCCGGCTTCCATGATCATTTTGATTTCGATGTCCACTCCGGAAGGAAGTGAGAGGTTTGAAAGCTCTTCAATAGTAGCTGGAGTCGTTTCAGTGAGATCCACGAGACGTTTGTGGGTTCGCATTTCGTACTGTTCACGAGAGTTCTTGTGAACGAAGGTCGATTTGTTAACGGTGAACTTGTCGATGTTCGTAGGAAGAGGAATTGGTCCCATTACGATTGCGCCGGTTTTTTCGGCGGTTTCGATGATCATGCGGGTAGCATCGTCGATAACCTTGTGATCAAAGGACTTGATCTTGATACGAATTTTTTGCTTAGACATAGGACAGAGGGGTAAAAAAATAGCCGAGATTTTACATCCCGGCTTGCGAAGGTCCCGAGGGGCCTTGAAAGTTTTGATTGGAATGTCCCGTCCAATGGACGAGGAAGGCTCTAAAAGCAGAACCTTGCATTTTGTGATGACTTTTTAAAGCAATCGAGCTTGGTTGTCAATAATTTATGCTCGCTGTCTTCGTCTAACCGCTGTCAGAATGGCATTTCGCCTTGCTTCCAGCGCTTCATAAATATGTTTGCCAAACATGGCTAGGCCTAGATCCTCCTTGTCAGCAGTACTCAAGTCCGACTCGTTTATTTGAGCGTAGTAGTTTTCGGTTATGGGTCTTCGGGTGGGGGCATTTGTTTTGTCTGCCTGGTAGATTCGTAAAAACCAGTTTGTTAAATTTTCGCGTTGAACGCGAAGGAAGGTATTTTCAAGCATTCGATGGGTTCCATTGGGTTTTTGAATTTTTACACTTTCTAATGTAATGCCATCGGGCGCGCAGACGAATTCGTTCTCAACGTAGTACCAAAAACATGGTTTTGGAAAATCTTGTGTAAGGTCAAGTTTGCCACCGCTTCCGTCTACAGTTAGTGCTTTTACCACCGTCATTGGTTCGAAAATGCTTAGCAAGTCACGGTTGTAGTAGCCGTCTGCATCTGCGTCGAGGGCTAAAGGATTTATTCCAGGTAGAAAAAGTGAACTGCTATTTGGGATGTCTTCGCTCCAGTGAAAGATGCGAACACTGTGGTTGGCAATGGGCTCATCTCCGCGAAGTAAGTTTCGTATGCTTACACTGCTGGGGCCTGTACGGTGGTCGACATGGATTTCGTGCAATGGTGCAAAAGGGCTCAAGGAGAGGAGACCTTGTTGCCTAACTCTCTCCACACCAAGACCGTACAGCCTAATAGCAGCACGAGCTTCTCCTGTGTCGGAATGGAATACTTTAGGGCACTTTTCCGGGGTGCTATCTATTGAAAGTTTTCTCATATTTTGTCAAGCCCGTAGCCTAACAGAGTCTTTTGCGGCTAGCAAGGACGTGACTAGAAGCTCATGGCTGAGCTGAAGACATTTTTGAGAAAATTTAGTATTCCACCTGTTTTTTCACTGTGTTCAGGTTCGCCAGCAACGCTGTGTGCAGCTGGTTCTTCAATCTCAGAGGCCATGCTTATCCTTTGTAGTTTTTTCACACCTTCTTTAAGTTCGTCGAATTCACCGGTTTCGGCGGCGATTTTAACCTCGGGATTGTCTAGGTGAGGGGTGTTGTCTTTAGACATCATTACTTGGCTACTCCAAGCGAGTAAGTCCAGCTTTTGCAGAGAAGGGACGTTCATTTCTTGACCAATTGCAGGTAGTCCTACAAAGGTGAACAGAAGAACGGTGGCGAGAGCAATCTTCCAGTTGGTCATAGATTTATTTTTATTTCTCTTAATTATAAAACATTTATTAGGATTTGGCAAGCTTGCAATGGGTTGGATTTATGTAATAATGCCTTCTTCTTTTAAATATGGCGCTTGCAGATCTCAACCCGATGTCGAGTGTGGAGGACCTTCATTATATGGGTGGATCTGTAAAAGCTATTGCTGCGCTTCACAAATGGAAACCTGGTATTGAGCTGGTAGAGGATAGAGGAAATGAGATTGAGGTGCGAGTTGCCGGTGAAGAATTCCATCTTAGAGTTACTAGACAGATCGGTGGGAACAACCGAAACGTTTTGAATGATTTAAGAGCTTTAAGAGATGCAGTCTTTCCGGATCTTGAAGTGGAAGCTCATCTTGGTTTGGGGAAGGAACACATTGTGGCGAGAAAATCACTGTATCTTGCTGGGCATCCTAAAATTGATTTAGTCACGCCCACTGATCCTGGGGAAATTATTTTTGATGGGAAACCTCGTGATAAAAATATTGTGATTAGTTCAGCGCCCCATGGTGAAAAGGGACAGCGTTGGTGGGATGCGTGGGCGGAGTTTTTGCAAAATGACCAAAGTTGCCGTTACTATTGGAACCCTGCGCGAAAGCAGTTGGAGGGGGGAGTACCAGCGAGGGTGAGGGAGTCTTTGAGAGGACGTGTGTCTATTTTCCAGGTTAATGAACAAGAAGCGGCTCAATATTTGGAGGCTTATGCTCCAGGTGCGGAGCTTAAAAATTTGCCAGAGATAGTTGGGGCGGACTGGACCGTGATAACGGAGGGTGCCCGAGGAATTCGACTTTTTGCGGGAGGGGAGGAATATCATGCGCCGGTTCCGCCGGATGGAATGGCACGGGAAATTTTGGGTGGGCAGTACATGCAGGTTATGGACATTGGTTGTGGAGATGCGGTGCATTCGGCGAATATTGCAGCTAAGGAAAATTTCCCGGATATAGCTCCACAGCTCGCCATTGAATTTGCCGCTCGAGTGGGGAGTTTGCAGTTTCATCATAAAGGTTCCAACCTTCAGGTTTTGAGTGCCGCGCAAGTTTCCGCTATACTCTGAGCTTATTTTAAATCATGAAATTACGCGAAGAATTTTCACGGCCAAGAAATGTTGTGCTTTCTTTGGTGGTTGGCGCAGCTGCTTTATTCGCAAACTGTGATGGTAATAAGGCAGACCTGCCGGCTCCTGTAGTGAAAGCAGCTCCGAAAGTTTCGCCAAAAGTACGGGAGAACACCGATGAGGTTTTGAAGGGGTTTCGCCGAGTCTTTCGGGATGAGGAAAGTGATGAGCCACGAGTTACGTTTGGTCCAGATGCGGCTGGTGATCTTTATGCCACGGAAAAAGGATTGGCCGATTGTATTCAAAGTGAAGAAAATACCTGTTATTTAAAATCGGATTTTGCTCGTTTGTTTGGCACAAGCTTGGAGTGTTTTGCCAATGATTGGGGAAGTTTTGCAGAACCACTTAAGATCACTTTTGGTGGAGCGAATGTTTTGGATGGATACAATGGTATGCGCACCACCGTTCGTGTGCCAGACGGAGACCGAATAGAGTACGAGCAGTCGCCGCATCCGGGTATTGATCCAGAGGGTGCTGCCGATTTTTATACGAATATTTGTCAGGATGCTTTGGCGCTTTTAAAAGAAAAGCCGACTAAGAATCCGTGCATCGATGAGCCCGAGGGTGAGGCCTGCTTAGACATGGAATCGAGCTCTGACTGGGCTTTTGATTTGGTTCCTACTTTTGAAGACACATTTCAGCTTTTGGCTGAAAATGGAGTTCAGGTGAGAGATGGTGGGATGAATTTTTTGAGCATTGGATTTGAGGGATTGGATGGTACGCGTCAGTCGAAGTCCTTTTTTCCAAAGCGAAGCTATTGTTTGGAGGACGATGGAGTGAACCCTTGTTGGAAATTTGAACTCAGCTTTGGGGGTGAGTACACACCCGATGAACTTTTGGAAAAATCCTTTGAGATACAGGAAACTTTGTATGAAGGGGAGGAACTTTAGTTGGGAACGAAAAAGCCCCACATTGCTGCAGGGCTTTTTCTATTGGAAACTTCTAAGTTACTTAATTACGTTTTTTTAACCAAGGAGACATCACAACGCTGAGGCCAATGGCGTCGATCATTATGAGTAGATAAGGGAAAAAGAGAAGCAGATCCACAAAGCTGGTAGCAGTTTCGGACTGCAATTGAGCTGCTCGTGAGACAATTTGGTAGGTGTGCAGTTCTTGAGCAGTTAAGGTGCCATCTTCATCTATATCGGGATTATATATTTTATGAGCGATGCTTTCATCTAATGCGTTTAATGCCTCGATTTCACTTTCGCTCAGTTCACCTTCTGGAAATTCTGGAGAAATATTTATGGCAGTGCCGACTTCTTCGAACGTTCCATCCTCTCTTTGGGTGTAGTGATTCGTACTGTAGTAATTGCCATCAATGGATGCTTCAATCAGGAGTGGCCTTTGAGTCTTGAATATAAAATAGTAGTCAATGAATTCATAGTTCGCCCATAGTAAAACAATGAGTACTAAAAAAGAGATTACCTTTTGTGGACAGCGGATCATGGGGGTGGGTGAGGATTAAACATATGTCAGATTAATAAAGTACTTAGAATTTGTAAACGAAAAAGCCCCGCATTGCTGCAGGGCTTTTTCTAATCTTGAATTGAGCGAAGTGAGTTAGGCAATAACCTTAGCAACCACTCCGGCACCAACGGTGCGTCCTCCTTCACGGATAGCGAAACGTGTTCCTTGCTCGAGAGCTACTGGAGCTCCGAGTTCAACGATCATGTTTACGTTATCTCCAGGCATGATCATCTCAACTCCAGCTGGGAGTTCGATGGTACCTGTTACGTCCGTAGTACGGATGTAGAACTGAGGTTTGTATCCTTTGAAGAATGGAGTGTGTCGTCCTCCTTCTTCCTTGCTCAGGATGTACACTTCAGATTCGAACTTGGTGTGAGGTTTGATGGAACCTGGCTTAGCAGCCACTTGTCCACGTTGGATTTCTTCACGTTCGATACCTCGCATGAGGAGTCCAACGTTGTCTCCAGCTTCTCCACGGTCGAGAGTCTTACGGAACATTTCTACTCCGGTAACGACTACCTTGCGTGTATCGGTGATACCAATAAGTTCAACTTCATCGTTCACGTTTACCACTCCTTGTTCAATACGTCCTGTAGCTACTGTTCCACGTCCCTTGATAGAGAACACGTCTTCAATAGACATAAGGAAAGGCTTGTCGAGTTCACGTACTGGTTGAGGGATGTATTCATCCAAAGTCTTGAGAAGTTCAGCCACACAGTCTCCAGCAGGTCCACTTGGATCTTCGAAGGCTTTGAGAGCAGAACCCTTAATGATTGGAGTAGTGTCTCCAGGATATTCGTACTTGTTGAGAAGGTCGCGGATTTCCATTTCTGAAAGTTCAGCGATTTCTGGATCAGCCATGTCCATCTTGTTGAGGAACACAACGATGTAAGGAACGTTAACCTGACGAGCGAGCAAGATGTGCTCACGAGTCTGAGGCATAGGTCCGTCTGCAGCAGAACATACGAGAATGGCACCGTCCATTTGAGCGGCTCCAGTAATCATGTTCTTAACGTAGTCGGCGTGACCTGGACAATCTACGTGTGCGTAGTGTCTCTTATCGGTCGTGTACTCTTGGTGAGAGGTAGCGATCGTGATTCCACGAGCTTTTTCTTCCGGAGCGTTGTCGATTTGGTCGTAAGCTACGACGTGGTTCTCAGCGCCACCGAAACGAGCCGCTGCTACAGCGGTGAGAGCAGCCGTAAGCGTGGTTTTCCCGTGGTCAACGTGACCAATGGTTCCCACATTCAGGTGCGGCTTTGAACGGTCGAAGTTCCCTGCCATATCGTCTGGTGATTAAAAATAAATGGCTAATTGAAAGCGAGCGAATTGTAGTGCAAGGTTCAGGCTAACGCAAGCGAATTTTTACGCTTTTACTCCGCGGTCTGCCTTGATCTTTAAAGCTACGTTTGAAGGCACTTCAGCATAGTGGCTGAATTCCATTGCGTAGTTACCACGTCCTTGTGTCATGGAACGAAGATCAGTCGCGTATCCGAACATCTCAGAGAGAGGAACGGTACATCGAACCACCTTTGCCATACCACGGTTGGTGCTTTCCACAATTTGTCCACGACGAGATGAGATGTTTCCCATTACGTCTCCAAAGTAATCTTCAGCAACGGTTACTTCCACTTTCATGATAGGTTCAAGTAGAACCGGGTTAGCGGCGTTACATCCTTTCTTGAAGGCCATAGAACCGGCGAGCTTGAAGGCCATTTCAGAGGAATCCACATCGTGGTAAGAACCATCGGTGAGCTCAACCTTAACGTCCACTACCGGGTAACCGGCTACCACTCCACGAGAGAGTGCTTCCTTAACTCCCTTATCAACGGCTGGGATGAATTCACGAGGAATACGTCCTCCCACCACTGAGTTGATAAACTCATATCCTTTTCCTGGTTCATTAGGTCCAACGGTCATGATTACGTGTCCGTATTGTCCACGTCCTCCCGTTTGCTTAGAGTATTTTTCTTCACATTCCACTTCTCTCTTAATGGTTTCACGGTAAGCCACTTGAGGTGCACCTACGTTAGCCTCTACCTTGAACTCACGTCGCATACGATCCACGATGATGTCCAAGTGAAGTTCTCCCATCCCGGCGATCAAAGTCTGTCCGGTTTCATCGGAAGTAGATACACGGAACGTAGGATCTTCTTCAGAAAGTTTTTGGAGAGCCATACCCATTTTTTCTTGGTCGGCCTTAGTCTTAGGTTCAATCGCGATTTGGATAACCGGTTCAGGGAAGGTCATGGATTCCAAAGTGATTGGATGATCTGGATCCGTGAGGGTGTTTCCGGTGAAGGTGTTCTTAAGTCCAATAGCTGCTGCGATGTCTCCGGCGTGTACCGTCTTAACCTCTTCACGAGTGTTTGCGTGCATACGAACGAGACGTCCAATACGTTCCTTGTCACCGGTTGCGGTGTTGAGTACGTAAGAACCTGCATCGAGCTTCCCTGAGTAAACACGGAAGAAGCAAAGTTTTCCTACGAATGGATCGGTAGCAATCTTGAAGGCGAGCGCTGCGAAAGGTTGATCGTCGTCGAGGGTTCGGATTTCTTCGGCATCGGTGTCTGGGTTGATTCCTTTAATAGAACCCACGTCCATTGGAGAAGGGAGGTAATCCCGAACTCCATCAATGATGAGCTGAACTCCCATGTTTTTGAGGGCAGATCCACAGAACACCGGGTAGATTTTTCCAAGCACGGTTCCTTTACGGATACCACGTTTGATTTCTTCTACGGTGAGTTCCTTTCCTTCGAGGTACTTGTTCATAAGGTCGTCTTCTTGTTCGGCTGCGACTTCAACCATTTTAGCTCGGTATTCTTCTACTTGCGCATTCATGTCTTCTGGAATAGGGATCTCTTTTTCAATTTCTCCATTTTTCCCTTCGAAGGTATAAGCCTTTCGTTCCACAAGGTCGATGATTCCTTCGAAAGAAGAATCTTGTCCAATAGGGAGTTGAACGGCGAATGCATTCTTAGCTAGGCGGTCCCAAATGGATTTAATGGACATGTAGAAGTCGGCTCCGATCTTGTCCATTTTGTTTACGAATGCGATTCGAGGAACTTCGTACTTATCTGCCTGACGCCATACGGTTTCAGACTGAGGCTCTACTCCTTGTGATCCGTCGAACACGGCAACGGCTCCGTCGAGTACACGCATAGAACGTTCTACTTCCACGGTGAAATCCACGTGACCAGGAGTGTCGATGATGTTGATCTTAATATCTTTCCAGTAACAAGTCGTAGCAGCGGCCGTGATGGTGATACCACGTTCCTGTTCTTGTTCCATCCAGTCCATAGTCGCGGCTCCTTCATGCACTTCTCCAATCTTGTGATTGCGTCCTGTGTAAAAAAGAATACGTTCGGTAGTCGTCGTTTTTCCGGCATCGATGTGCGCGCAAATTCCAATGTTACGTAGATGGGCTAGGTCGGTCTGGATAGGTTCTGCCATAAAAAAAACGATTAATTTTGAGTTAAAAAAAGCCTTGGCATTATAAGGAAGCCGAGAGAGAAGTCAACGGGAAGGCTTTTAAGCAATGGTTGTGACTACTTTTCGCCAACAACCGTCCCGCTGTTTTGGAACAAGATGCTTATCTTTAAGAATTCAGCGTAGCTTACGGCACTGTCTGGTTTGAAGCTGCCGTCGTCGTAGCCTTTGATAATTCCTTCGGAATAGGCGTGCAGTAGGTAGGGGGCGTACCACTCATCCAAATTCACATCGTTGAATGGGTTCTCGCTGAGGCCGTAGGACGCAAGTAATGGCTCACCTTTAAGGCTTGTATCCACTGATTCATTAAAGAAATGGGCGACTATTTTTAAAGATTCGGCGCGGGAAATGCTTTGAGTGGGACGGAAGGTTCTGTCTGGATAGCCGTTGACGAGGCCCTGTTGGTAGGCATAATCAATGTAACTTGAACGCTCGTACGTGGGGGGCACATCTGTGAAAATGCTCTGTTCTTCACTGCCCAAGGTTACATCGCTGACTTCATAGGAAGAGAGGGACATTAAAAACTCCAAAGATTCACCTCGGTGAATCGAATCGTTTGGGCGTACAAAAATTTCCACTAGAGTGCTTAATAGCGTTGGGGCAACTGAGGCCGTTTCTGCCACTTTTTGTTCTGACTGCAGCTGTTTTAAATAGCCGCTGGACCAGTGCACGGGGAGCGGGTGCCCAAAGTTGTTCCAGAAACTTTCTAAGTTGATGGGTTCCTGCTCGGGCGAGGGGGTGACGGGGGTGACTTCGATTTCTGTACTGATTTCTATAGGCGTTTCAGTGGGTGAAGACGTCTCGGTTGTGTTGCTGGAGGAGGAATTGTTAGTAGCGCTACTGGTGAACTTAGCGGCGATATAGAGCACGGGGGAGCTGCTAATGTTACCAAAGTTATCGACGGCAAAAATCTTAAAATATTTCCAACGAGGGTCACGGCCGTCAATGCGTACCGTGTTTGTGCTTACTGTGCTTAGAGCTGCATCGTTTAAAGGCCCCCAGCTTTGTCCAGTTAGACTGTTCATTTCTGCTGAAGCTTCCCCTTCACCCTGCCAGATTTCATAGTGGTTGAAGTTGGAATCTGAAATGGGTAGCCATGTTAGAATGATGTGGTTATCGGAAAAATCAAGATGGTTGAAATTGGTGACGGTGCTTGGTGGGAGGAAATCCAAGATGAACTCGTTACTGACTATAGTGACTCCGGATTCAGTTCCGTCGTTGGGCGTGATGCGAATTTGCGCATGAGTGGTGTCGGCGGGGAGGTCGGCGTGAGCGTTCCAGGTCAGGATTGCTGAAGCAGGTCCGCTAGCCGTGCTGAAGCTGGTTTCTCCGGTGAGTGTGGGGCTTGCCCATGTAATTCCTCCATCAATGCTATACTCAAATTGTGTGTCTACCGTGTCTTGATCTTCGTCGCTCACTGTGAAGCTTATGTTCACAATGCCGGTTCCATCGCTGCTTTGCTGAGCCAGCAGAGAATCGAGAACGGGAGCAACATTGAAGGCCCAATTTATATTATTTCCAGAATTAATGCTGTTCATTTGTTGAATCAAATTTCCCCCACTTGCATCAGAGTTGGACACGTCTATGTAAGAGATATTTTGAGTGCCGCTTGAAATCAAAGACCAAGGAAGATCTGACGCCGTGGACTCCAGAAAGAGCAGAGATTCAGCATTTCCACTTAGCGTAAGATTTCCCGTTATGTTTTGCACCGTTCCACTTGTAAAAATTAAATGTTTACCTGCCTCTATGGTGTTGAAGTTGTTGAAAGTATTGTCGTTTGAAACTACTGATGGCGCTGGTGAAGAAAAGCTAACGGTTCCGTTGTTGTGTGAAAAACTTCCACCGCTTCGGTCCCAATTGCCGTAAATACTTAGGTTGGCCGTGGGCGCGATCAAAGTCCCTGACGAGAAGCTTAGGTCACCCGTGATCACTACATTTGCGTTGTCCCCGGTGAAGGTGCCGCCGTTTATAGTGAGGGAGGCCGCATGAATGCTGAAGGCGTTTTGTTTGAATTCACTGCTGCTCACGGTCAGACTGTTCTCGATATTCACTGTTGCGGCTAAAGTGAAACTATCTTTAGTAGAATTTTGGTCGTTGATTTTTAAGTCGAAATAATCGGTTCCGGCACCGAAGTCGGTAATGGAAAAGATTTCGGCTAGGCCGTCTCCGTCACCGATGTATTCAAAGGTTCCACTATTTGCATCCATAACGGCAGTCAAGGTTTCTGTGCCGAATCGTTGTAAGGTGCCTTCGTTAGAGAAAGTTCCCGTGACCGAAAGACTGAATCCATTTTGTGAAAGTTTTCCTGAAAGAATAGTGAGATTACCGGGGATGGTTTTATTTGCTGGAAGCTTGAATACGGCAGAGGGGTCGCCGCTGATGGTGAGGTTTTGATACGCGTAGTTTTTGAGTGTGTAGGGGTCTGCAGATCCCTCGTAAAGAACGGTGGATCCGGTTTGGAGGGAGGGGTAGTTGGTGTTTGCCGTTATGGTTTCGTTGCCATCCAATTCAAGTGTGCCGGTGCTTTGAACGATCAAAGTGCCGGAGCTTCCGTTCACGGTTAAATTGTTTCCATTGAGAGCGAATGAGCTTGTTTGGATTTTTAAATCTTGGCTGCTGGCATTGAGTACCAAGGCTTGAGTCAATTCCACGGATCCGCTGAGTTTATTTATAGTGAGGTCGCCGTCCAAGTTGTTTACGGCCGTGCTGAGCACTTGTGTGCCCGTACCGTTCAAGGTAATGGGTACGTTCACGGCATCGGCGGCTGCGCCCATATTTAAATTTCCTTTTAGCTGAATGGAAGCAGTGCTGCCAGAAAGCAGGCCATCTATGAGTGTGAGGTCGCCGAACACTGTCCATGCATCGCTGGCTCCAATGGTTTTGGTTCCGGTGCTATTGATGCGTAGATTATTAAAACTTTCACTTAGGGGGACATCAATAGTGACTCCAGCCCCGTCGAATTCCACCGTTCCATTGTTGTGCACAAAGGTTCCAGATGCACCGCGTGTCCATGTTTTTGAAGTGGTGAGAGTACCTGAAGTGGCAGTGAAAGTGCCCCCGACAATACTTACAATTCCATTAAAATCCAGCGTGCTGTTTCCTCCATTAAAGCTTCCTGAATTGAGAGTAAAGGTTCCCGCAAAGGATTTGGTGCCGTTACTACCGGCAGAGTAGGTCCCTCCGGAAAGAGTGACGATGCCGGAATGGGTTACGTTGTAGCCATCCACGTTCAAAGTTCCTGCGGTGAGGGTGAGCGCCGCGAATTCAATTGGCCCCGTTCCGCTTGCATTCAGTGTGGTTCCCGCTCCATTTAAAGTAATGGTTTGCGTGATGTTAGAAACGAGCTCCCCTGGAATGTTTATGGTTACGCCAGTGCTAGTAATATTTAAAAGTCCTGTTCCGTTTCCGTCCCATGCATTGGCAATGCTCATGGCTGCTTTGGCTTGAATGATTCCTGCCCAGCGCCCCTCGCTGAGGGTGAGCGTTCCGTTCACTACCACGGTGTCTCCGCTAGTCACGGTTAAAATGATTCCATTGTTTTTATTGATTCGGAAATTATAAAAATTCACGGCGGTGCTGCCTGGCAAATTTATGGTTGAGGTGCTGCCGTCTAGTTCAACGCTTCCATTGTTGTGCACAAAAGTTCCAGCGGAGTGTGTCCAGCCGGCGGATACAAACAGTGTGCCTGTGGTGGAGGTGAAGGTTCCGCCAGAAAGCGTGTAGGTACCGTTGATGTCTATAGTTGCAGCGCCACCGGTAAAGGTTCCAGTTGCTTGAGAATAATTCCCGTTTATGGTGAGAGAGCGAGCTTGGGTGATGGTGCCGGTGTAGCCAGTGGAAATGGTGAGCCCTATAACGGTTCCGCCAAAGCTGCTGTCCAGTGTGGCACTTTTTGTTGAAGTGGTGTTAAAAGTTACACTGTCGGTTGCGGCTGGACATACATTGCTGGACCAGTTGGCACAGGTGGACCAATTTGAGTCCGCTCCACCTCCATCCCAAGTGAGTGAGGCCGCATTGGCGCTGGGTGCTGCCGCCATCCACAAAAGCGCACTAAACCCAAGGATTAGTGTGAAAAAAATTGTGTGGTGGAGGATTTTCATTTTGGAAGTGGATGATAAGTTTTTTTTTGTACAGAAACAAAGAAAACCACTTGCTAAAAAGTAGCATGTAAGGTCTATTAAATGATTTTTACACTCGAGGAAAACGGGTTCAGAAAAATTCCGTCAATAGTGGACGCTTGGTTCCTATTCTTCCGTTGGTTTTACATAGGTTTCCAGGCTGTCTACGAGGTCGTTGTTGGCCTCAATGAACGTGGTGTAGTTGTTGTGCATAGTTTCGTCCAAGCTTTCCACTTGGCTGATGTCCTCTTTGTATATGCCTTCGCTGTAGTAGCTGAGCATGGCAGAATAACTATCGAGGTAGATTTGCGCGGCACTGCGATAGGTTTCCAGTTCTGTGCGAACGGCGTTTTGTTGTTCCAAGTTGCGTGCTTCCAAGGTGAGTAGATCTGCGGTGTTTTCTAAAGCTTTCACGGCATCGTCGTAGCTGGTTTCCATGGCTGCCGTTTCGATGGTGTCCGCTTCGGTTACCACATCGGGCAAGGTCTCGTTGTAGAGGCTGGTGGTTGCTTCAATGGTTAGGGAGGTGGCGTTCACTTCTTCAACAATGAGGTTGTTGTATTCCACTTCGCTGTACTTTCCAAAAGAGTCGCAACCGAAGAGAAATAAACTGCTGGCGAGCAGGAGGGCGAGGGTGGATTTTTTCATAAACAGTTATGAGGCGTGTGCTGATTTTAGC
>CAYHHJ010000003.1:18398-22394 GCA_964356405.1 uncultured Candidatus Peribacteria bacterium
GAGGGCGAGGGTGGATTTTTTCATAAACAGTTATGAGGCGTGTGCTGATTTTAGCAGGACTCCCGTGATAGGGCTACAGGAGCAGGGTTGACGATGTGCCAGAATTATATTAGAATGTGCATTCTGAATCTTATGAAATACAATCACAATAGGGAAGCAATGAAGGGGGTTATGGAGCAGCTTTTAACGTCACCTGAGTATGCCAGTCCGGTGCGGGCCAATAAACCCATGGTTGAAATGGGAAGCCTGGTGGCAGAGGTGGTGAGCCCCGAGGAGAGAATTGGGTTTAGTGTGGCGGCTGTTCCTACTCCGCATGGGCTCTGTTTTTCTCCTGCTGTTGCCGGCGGCCTTTTGTACACCGTTGTTGATTTGAGTCGCCCACGGAAATTTATTCTTGGCTTTTATGAGGCCGTTCAAGCCGTGCTTGCTCGGGGAGTTGAACAGGTTGATGCGCTTTATATTGGAACTGGACCTTTTGCGACTTTGGCTTTGCCAGCTACGGCCTTTTTCCCAAGTGATCGTTTAGTGGTTCATGCCGTTGATATTAATCAAGAATCTTTGAATTGCTTGGATCGCGTGGTTAAACATTTTGGAGTGGAGGATTCTTTCCCCAGTCGTATTCGTGTCGATGCCAGCACGGTGGATTGGAAGCAGTATCTCACAAGAAAGCCGCACATTGTGATGATGGAATGTATGTCTACCGGGCTTTTGGAGGAACCGCAAGCGTCTATTGTGGCTAATCTAATCTCTCAAATTGGGTCTGATTTTATCCTTGTACCCAAGTATGTTGGAGTGAGTATGAGAGCCAACACGCCTACCTTTACCGGTGCCGTTCAGCCATTTTTCTATCTAGATCGAACAGGCCTTTGTATGCAAAAAGGCAATTATAATCCTGAGTTGCGAATGGTTACGGGAGTTTTCCAGGCCCCTCAGGGTTTGGAGCTTCCAGAAGTTTGGACGCCTCATTTGGAGACGGTGGTAAACACTTTTGGCAGCCATATTTTGGTTGGAGATGACTCTCAAATCACGCGCACGCTCAAATTGTCGGCGGCCTTTCTTGGTTCGGTAGAAGAAGCCCGAATCACTTATGAGTTGGGCGGAAGCAGACATGACCTTCAAGTTGAACAGCTTTAAGTTCTCACTTCTTCTTTGTGAAGCGAGCGTAGTGAGCGAAGGCTCGGTTGGCTTGTGCCATACGTTCCACATCGTCCTTTTTCTTTACAGCTCCTCCGTTTCCGTCGGAAGCTTCAAGGATTTCGAGTGTGAGACGTTTGAACATAGGCATTCCTTTTCGTTTGCGAGCTCCATCAATGAGCCATCGGAATGAAAGCATTCGTTGTCGTTTTGGGTTCACTTCAAATGGCACTTGGTACACCGCTCCTCCAATACGCTTTGGGCGTACTTCCATAGCTGGCTTAGTGTTTTCGATAGCACGGAAGAAAAGTTCACGAGGTTCTTTGTGCCCACGCTTTTCGATTTCACCGAGCATGTCGTTGAAGATCGTTCGAGCGATGGTCTTCTTTCCACCTTCCATGATGTAGTTGATGAACTTCTCAGAAGTTTCATCAGACAGGGGAGGTATGTAGGTAGTGATCTTGGTCTTCATGGTTTACTTTTTAGGTTTCTTAGCTCCGTAACGGCTTCGGCTTTGCTTTCGGTTTTGTACACCTTGGCAATCCAAAGATCCACGGATGATGTGGTAACGAACTCCAGGGAGATCTTTAACACGTCCTCCACGTACCATTACAATTGAGTGTTCTTGTAAGTTGTGTCCTTCTCCTCCGATATAAGCATTTACTTCCATACCATTGGTCAAACGTACACGCGCAATTTTTCGGAGAGCAGAGTTAGGCTTTTTAGGAGTCATGGTCGTTACCTTGGTGCATACTCCACGTTTAGCGGGGCAGGCGAGAGGACGATTTTGAGACCTCAGCGTGTTCAAAATTGTTTGAAGCGCAGGAGCTTTACTCTTTTTCTTGATAGCCTTTCGAGGCTTGCGGATGAGCTGATTGATGGTTGGCATTTAGTAGTGACAGGTGAATTAGCTGAGGCAGTTTAGTGCGTTTTAAGGCCTAATGCAAGGGAAATTTCTCATATCTGCTCTTAGGTCAATATTGATGTTGTAAAAGCATCCCAAAAAGAAAGGATGCTAGGTTACAGAGGAAGGAAATATAAAAGGCCTTTAAGTAGTTTATTTTCAAGATGTGACAGTAAATGCAGGCTTCGATGATGACGATGCTTAGTTCACCAATCCATAAAAATGCACCATAAGAGGGAATGAGTTCTGGCAATACAAACCATAGATAAGGCAAGGTGCTTGAGGTGGCAAGCATACCTGCAAAGAGCGCGGATTTAAGGGGACGAGCTTTAGTTATAAGCAAAAGTACACCTAGCTCTATTGTGAGAGTCAGACCTAATGCTTCCAGGAAGGCGAGAACGTAGTCCATTGTTTAGTCGTTTGGACACTCACTAGCATCGTCCATATGGCCAATTCTCCTCTCCTTAGAGGACGAACTCAAGCACTTCTATTTGGTCCACCGAGTGTTTGCATAGCTCTTGAAAAGGGAGTTCTACAGTTTCACAAACTTGATAGGAATCCTGAATATCTTCCGCACTTGCAGTGAATATTTTTTCAGCTAAGCCTAGAAAACAGTCATCTTGGTACGACTCGGGGACGGCGCCGCATTTTTCAGATGTTTCTTGGAAAGTTTCTGTGGTTGGCAAATATTGACGGTAGGCACTTGAAGAAATGTAGCAGACAGACTTGAACTCATTGCTCACGTCTTGGCAGGGGAGATCGATACTTCCAATGGGAGAGGTATGGGTGTGAGTTCCTGTCCCATGAACTCCGGTTGAAAATTCCATAAATACTCCACTGGTGCAGGCTTGGACGTAAGGCAACTCGGTTTTTTTGCATTCTTCAAGGATGAGCTCTAAGGAGTCTGTTTGTTTTGCGACAAGTTCATGGCCAACGCCGTGTATGCAGTTTGCATATTTTACTTCGTTATCTTTTGTAAACTCACAGAAGGCGAGGAGAACTTGAGTGTCACTCGTCTCCATGACGTCTAGGGATTCCATAACAAAACCGTGTAGGCAGCCGGCTTTAAAGTGCTCACCACAGTAGGTGAATGCAAGCGCTGGCTCTATTTTTTTGAAGGCAAGCTCCATGCCGACGTCGTGAATTATAGGTGAGAAAATACGAGGATCATCATTAAGCTCGCCCGCTTTTAATAGGTTTGCGAATTGTTCAAATAGCACATTAGTGATCTCGTAATTTTTATTCACTTCTTTTAAGATTTCTGTTTCTAAACATAACTCTCGAGAGTCGTTTAAGCAGCGGTTCGAAATTTCTTCTGCTAGGGCATTTTTTGGATCTTTTGTTAAGGCAAGCGTTCCCGCGATGAGCAGACTCGATAGGAGTAGCAGTACAAGCGTTTTTTTGAAGAACATACTGGGACTATAACAATCTTTGTTCCCGGGCACAAAATCTGTACCACGAGGGCACCATTGCTACAAGTATATTTTTATTGTATAGTTCCGCCCTTCAACAAACGAATGACACCTAAACTTACCTTAATCAATACGGGCGGAACGGATAAAGAAAACCCTCTGGTTCCAGTAGTCAAAGCAGAAATGTACAAGAATTTAGCGCCCGTTTTAGGTTTAAAAAAAGAACGTTTAGAAAAGGCTTATGAAAAGTGCACAGCTTCTTTAAAGGAAGCGCCTCTTTTGGAACGCTTGACCATGCACGTGGGGAACGAAGCTTTGGCGTGGCTACCGGACATAGCCTCTTTTCCAGCTAAAGATAAAGTTAGACAAACCTTTTTTGAGGATGATGAGAAGGATGAATATCCTTTTGATGATTTTAACGATGATGATGACGAGGAGGGTGAACCGAATGTGGACAATGATATTGAAGCCGTGATTGTTGCCAAGGAGAAGGTTCGTTTCCCTAAAATGGTGATCTTCTTTTGGCATTTGGCGCGCAAACAAGGA
>CAYHHJ010000004.1:0-16857 GCA_964356405.1 uncultured Candidatus Peribacteria bacterium
CATTCGCTTGTTCCATCATAAGCTCAACTTGGCCCTGAAGATCCCGGCTCAGCTCCTCAACGCTACCGTCGTCACGAGGACTTTCAGCACCCATCGAATCCTGGTCTAAAGTTTTTTTATCAGTCATGTTTATTTTTTCTTCATCACCACCACAGTAATATCGTCGAGGTGTTCGCGCTGACCAATATACGCCATCACGTCGGCTAGGATAGCATCCTTAATACCTTCAGCAGTGTGGTGATTGCTGGCGGTATCTTGAAGAATGCGCTTGAGACGAGCCACCCCATAAGGTTCGTTGTTCATATTTTGGGCGTCGGGAATACCGTCGGAGTAGAGCACCACCACATCGTCCTTTTGAAGTTTGATTTCCTTCTCCTGTAAGTGCGGAACGAGGTCGTCCACCATACCAAAGGCCATACCGGGCAGTTTGATTTCAGTAAGTTTCTGTTCACCAGCATCAAAGAAAAGCATCGGTAAATGCCCAGCGTTGATGTATTTGAGTGAGCTGGTGGTTTCACTCCACGTGGTAAGTCCCATGGTAATAAACATGGTGTTCGAAGACTTCTTTTGAATAACGGCGTTCATGAGTTTGGCCACCACCATAAGATCCGGCTCGCCACGAAGTGAATAGAGCAAGGCGTTAGAAATAGAAGCCATGATTCCGGCCGATACTCCATGCCCGGTTCCGTCCCCGATATAAATCATCGTGTCACCATCGTCCATAGGGATGAAATCATAAGCATCTCCTCCCACCTCCGTTGCTGGGTCAAGTCCACCCACCACCGTTAAGGTAGGCAGCTCGAGGGTGCCTCGAGGGATGAGATTGTCCTGAATTTTTGCAGCCAGTTCCAATTCCTTCCCCACACGTTCACGGTAGATTTTGGCTTCAATGGCGGAGGCAAGATCCGTGGCCATTTGATTAAAGGTTCCGGCCAGCACTCCAATTTCATCGCGGGTTCGCACGAGTACACGGGTTGTAAAATCACCCGTTGCGATGCGTAGCGCCCCGGCTTTCAGCTCCTTGAGCGGCCTCGTGATACTAACAGAGAGCATGTACGAGATCATGAGCGTGAGCAAAAAGCCCACACCAGCAATGGTTCCAATCTGCATTTTAGCCTGCATAAGACGGGCCTCGAGCGTAGCGTAGGAAACGTCGTAAATCACCGCGTAGGCGTTGTTGTACGGCACCGTGATGTTCACAATGCGATCCGCCGTGCTGAGCGGATCCACGAGATTTTCATTAAAATTCACATAACTTATGTTCTTTTGATCGTCGATTTTCAGGTAGATCACGCGGCCATCTTCCAGGAGCAAAGAGCTCATGGTGGACTGAATCCGGTCTAGCAAATCGGCATTGGCGGTACGCAAATTGCCATCGTAGCGCTCCAGTTCTTCATCAGCAGAACCGTACAAAATCACCCCGCTGTAGCTGGAAATCTGTAGGTCAGAGATTTCAGTACTGCGTCGCAAAATGGCGGACATCTCGCGACTGAAGGCCACAAAATTTCCGGGTTGGAGGTACTGAGTATAATCTTCCATAACCTGAGCCGAACTGAGCTGGGCAAAAACCTGGCTGTTGGTAGCAATATCACTAGAAAGTTCACGAGTTTTTGAATCCACCAAAAAGAGTCCCAAAGCAACGAATAGGATCACAATCAGTGTTCCAAACGCGAAGACGAATTTTGCTTTGAGGCTTCTGAACATTCGGTAACCATAAAAATATCTCTTTATTTTACCACATTTTCGACAATTTCAGAAGCCCATATCTGTCCGTCCAAACGGAAGTCGTAATAGTGGTTCGGCGAAAGCGCGTAGAGTACCTGCGATTCAAAAAGCGGAATAACCGTTTTATCCGCAAGCAGCAGCGACGAAATTTGATTCAGCAAGTCGCGGCGTTCCGTAACGTCCAGTAAAGTAGATGCCTCTTCAATCATGGTATCGAGCTCAGCATTTGAGTAGCCAAAGCCATTGAAGGCTCCATAGGTTTCGGTCGGCGTATGCACCACGGCATCAAAAAAGTCCTCACTGTCGGCCAGGTCATACTTCCAGCCAAAAAAGTACATGTCGGAGAGGCCGAGTAAAATGGTGTCTTCGTAATCGGCGGACGGAGTAGTGGTCACGGTTACCTTCATATCAATGGCAGCAAGATCATCTTTTATGGCGAGGCCAAGGACTTCCAGCCCCTCAGGAACGTCCAAATTGACATTCACGTCGCCGGAGTAAAGCGCGCGGAATTCCTTGGCAGTGTCGAGATTTTTTTCACGAGCGGCAATTTCGGGGTCGTAACCCGTAATTCCGCGCGCCGCGTACTGCGAACTTTCTAGTAAATACCCACCCCCAAATTGATCCACATAATCGTTGCTCAGCGCATACCAAACGGCTTGTCGCAAATTTTCATCCGCAAAAAGTGCGTCCTGATTGAGCATCAAAAAGCTCAGCTCCAAACTGGGAAAATCTTTAACCGGAATTCCTGCTGTATCCAAATCAGGCACAAACTGCGGTGGCACATTGGCCAGCACATCCACCTCACCCTTCAGCATGGCGTTCAAACGTTCCGCCGGTTCAGGAATATATTTGAGCCTCGCCTCTTTAAAGTACGCAACAGGCCCCCAGTAATCATCAAACCGTTCAAGCACCAAAGTATCGTCCACAAACTGAGAAACCCGGTAAGGACCCGTGCCGGTGGGTAGGTCAAAATTCGTATAGTCGCTGGGCACCATGTACACATAGGTCAGCTTATTGAGCAGCAGTGGATCGGGGCGCAGCGTAGTGACCGTGAACCGATTCTCCGCCGTTTTTTCTATGCTCGAAATCGTACTAAGCAGCGCGCCCAACTCCGAACCGGTTTGCTCCCGTGCAATCTGTAAAGAATAGAGCACATCGTCCGCATCAAAGCTGCTGCCATCGTGAAAAACCACATCCTCACGCAGCCGAAAATCCCAGGTGTTGTCGTCCAGTCGTCCCCACGAAACCGCCAAACCCGTTTCATAGTTGAACGTAGCATCGTAGCGCACCAGCGGCTCATAAATATTCGTCAAATACTTCCGATTTTTCGCCTCATAACTCAGCGGCGAATAGCTCGAAATCGGCTCCGCGTAAGCAATCGTCACACTTTCACTTTTGTCGCTCACCGAAACGTCCTGCGGAGTGCAGGAAGCAAGCAGAAGCGCGAGTACAAGGAGCAGGCGTGGTGACTTCATTGCACCGATTTTAGTCGTTCTTCTTCAGAACGGCAAGGAAGGCTTCTTGTGGCACCTCCACTTTTCCAAACATCTTCATTCGCTTCTTCCCTTTTTTCTGTTTATCAAGCAGCTTATTTTTTCGTGACACGTCTCCCCCGTATAAATACCCGGTCACGTCTTTGCGGAATGAACCAATAGTTTCGCGCGCCACCACTTTGGCTCCAATCGCCGCCTGAATCGGGATTTCAAACTGTGCCTTAGGAATAATTTCTTTGAGCCGTTTACATACCACGCCACCTTGGAACTGCGCCGAGCTGCGGTGAATAATCGAAGAAAGGGCATCGATTTTTTCGCCATGCACCAAAATATCCAGACGCACCAAATCGCCCACACGGAATTCAATAAACTCGTAGCTCATAGACGCGTACCCGGACGACACACTTTTCAATTCGTCATAAAAATCCACCACAATAGAAGCGAGCGGAATTTCGTAAATCAAATTCACACGTTGTTCATCCAAAAATTGCATATTTTTGGAAATCCCCCGACGTTCTTGCAGCAAGGTAATCAGCGCCCCAATATATTCTTTGGGCACCAAAATTTCTATCTTCATCCACGGCTCTAGAATCTCAATAATTTGGCTTGGGTCAGGCAATTCTCCCGGGTTCGAGATGCGCGTAACGGTACCCGTATAATCCTTCACTTCGTACGACACGCTCGGTGCCGTCACGATGAGCTCCAAATTATACTCGCGCTCCAAACGTTCTTGCACAATATCCAAATGCAAAAGCCCCAAAAATCCACAGCGGAAACCGTGCCCGAGCGCCCCGGAATGTTCCGGCTCAAAAGTCAGCGCACTGTCGTTCAAACTCAGCTTATCCAGCGCATCGCGCAGCAGCGGATAATTCTCTCCATCGATACAAAAAATCCCGGCGTACACAAAGGGCACCACGCGCTTATACCCAGGTAGTGGCACCGTGTCCGTTTCCTCTTTCATGTTCAGTCCATCTTTTCGCCAAATCGTATCTCCCACTCGCGACTCCGCCACTGACTTCATCCCCGTTACAATGTAGCCCACTTCTCCGCCATCCAGCGCATTCATAGCCTTGTATTTTGGCTTAAAACAACCCACTTCGATGATGTCGCTCACCGCCTTGGTGTTCAAAAACTTGATCTTCTGCCCACGTTCCAAATGCCCCTCCATTACGCGCACATACGCCACAATTCCTTTGTACGGGTCATAAACGGAATCAAAAATCAGCGCCTTAGTTTCTGCCGAAGGCCCCACCGATTTAGGTGGAGGCACCAATTCAATCACTCGTTCCAAAACCTTCTCCACATTCGTCCCTTCCTTCGCCGAAATACAAATAATCTGATCTCGTGGGATTCCCAGAGCATTTTCAATCTCAATCGCACGTCTTTCAGGTTCAGCTGCCGGCAAGTCAATCTTATTCAAAACGGGAATAATGGTCAGATTGTGCTCGAGCGCCATGTAGCAATTCGCCAAAGTCTGCGCTTGGATTCCCTGGCTCGCGTCCACTACCAAAATAGCCCCTTCACAGGCGGCCAAACTGCGGGAAACTTCGTACGAAAAATCCACGTGCCCGGGAGTGTCTATCAGGTTCATTTGATACTCTTCACCCTTATACTTCCAATCCATTCGCACCGGCTGCAATTTAATAGTGATTCCTCGTTCCTGGTCAACTTCCATAGTGTCCAGCACCTGCCCATGTTTCATCTCCCGTCGCGTCAGAGTCCCCGTAACCTCCAAAAATCGGTCCGCCAAAGTGGATTTCCCGTGGTCAATATGCGCAATGATACAAAAATTTCGAATGTTTTTCATGTCCAGCGGAGTCTACCAGGTACCAGCATAGAGAGCAAAGTCACACTGGATGCTCTATTTCTTCCAGGTCTTCAGGTATAATGAGGAGATTAAAACAAAAGTCCTTGCAATACAAAATTCCACAAGACGTACAAATCGAAGATAAGATCGTGGGGCCCCTCACGCTTAAACAGCTGATCACGCTGGGAATTGGAGGAGGTTTCACCTACGCCATTTATACTATTTTGGCGAAGCAGTATTTCATCGAAGTGTGGCTGATTCCTACCGCCGTTCCAGGTTTACTCACCCTGGCCATCACCTTCCTAAAAATTGGGGGGATCCCCTTTGGGAAGTGGGTACTTTTGATGATTGAATACTTTGTTAAACCAAAAAAGCGCGTCTTTGTAATGGGCGGCGCCGACATGTATATGTACACACTATTTGCAGATAAAACTAAAAAGGCGCAAACTGTGGAAAAGGGCGCCAGCAAAGCTGAACGTGACCACGAACGCCTCAACAAACTTAGTGAAATCAGTAAAGCTCTCGATACTTACAGTAAACCTCATCCCGCCGCATGAGTGAAGCAAAGACCCAAAACTCGGTAAAAGGTGGCAAGCAGAGCGCTAAAAACAGCACTCAGCTGCACCTGAAGATTGCAGAAATCCACGATGACACCGTGATTCTTAAAAATGGCGGACTTCGTGGTGTGCTCAAAACCTCCAGCATCAACTTGAACCTAAAATCTGAACAGGAACAAAACGCGGTGATTTACTCATACCAAAACTTCCTAAATACGCTGGAATTCCCTATCCAAATCGTGGTGCGCAGCAAGCGCCTCGACCTGGAGAACTACATCGAAAAACTCAAGAAAATCGGGGTGAAACAAACGAACCCCCTCCTGCAAAAACAAACTTTTGAATACGTGGAATACATTAGCCGTCTAGTGGAATACGCCGACATCATGGAAAAACAGTTCTATGTGGTGATTCCTCAAGACGCTTTTGGTCAGGAAACCCGCGGTTTTATAAAATCTTTCATCGAAAACATCTTCCCTCAGGACACCGTTACCAAAATTCAACAACGACAACGGCAATTCGACGAACTCAAAAAACGCCTAGCTCAACGCGTAAACACCGTGCGCGCCGGCCTAGAAGGATGTGGACTCCGTGTGCAAGAACTCAACACTGAAGAGCTCATCGAACTCTACTACGAAACCTACAATCCGCTCACTTCACGCAGCCAAAAAATCGAGCCCGGTGACGAGCTCGCCCTGGAACAAGATCAAGCTCCAACAACCGATACCAGCACGGTGGCGGCGCCCCATTGACGGTAACCTGATCCAGGCTTAGAATGACGACTTGTTTAAAGGTTTTTTATGCGTGAGCCAGAACTTGCCCGGAGCGATACACGAGAGCGATATGCTCGATTCGATTTTTCTCGCGAACCTTTTAACCGCAGACAAACTAGCAACGAGCGTGTCGAAGATTCACCCTATCCGGAAATCGACGAAGCCTGGATTATGGAGTTGGAAGAAAAGGTCTTTCATCCTGAAGATCATTTCCCACCACCTCCGGCAGATTTAGCTCCAGACCATCCTGTTCAAAAAGCCTGGGCTGAATTGATTGAGGCAAAGACCCTCCTGGAGGAGGGCGTAAATCTAATAAAAGTGACACACGGCTTTTTCAAACGTACTCAAAAAACAGTTGGCAACGAGACGCTTCCGCAGGAAGAAGGAATGGCCCTATTACAGGCAGAAAGTCCTCTTCACATCTTTGTAAAAAGAAACATGCGTGACCATATGCGGGTAAAAAAAGAGTACTTCCAAAGGGCTCTCGGTTACCTATACATGGTTCAGTCTGCACCAGAGTGCACCTCAAGCCATGAAACGGAAGAATTGTTCCATCAAGTTGAATCCATTTTTATAGGACACATGACCTATGCAGTGGTTCGTAGTGCCACTCATATTTATGGGGCTCATCGTCAAAATGGCGACCTTGTCATGGATCACACTTACTCAACTTGTGTACATGTAATGAATCGGTACCACCGTCGCATTCAAGAGGCAAAGACCCCTGAAGCTAGAGTGCTTCTCTACGAAGAAATGAAAATAGCGATCATGGTGGCCATCCCACACGATTACATGGAAGATTTTGAAGAGATGACTCAAGAGTTTTTGGAAGACAAAATGACAGAACATCACACCTTTGATACTACCGTAGAAGCGCCGCTGAGACGGTCTGGATATCTTTTACACCCACGAACCAATCCATTTACTCGCAACAAACGTTCGGTACTCAAGTGCTTAAGGGCACTAACAAAACCTCCAAAAGGTTCGCCAGATCGAGAGGGTTATCTAGAGAAACAAATAGAGAACGGAAAGCTTACACCTAAAGAAAAAATAATTTGTACCGGCGTTAAATGTGGTGACCGCTTGCATAATTTAAACACCCTTAGTGGAAAACCGCTCGCTAAGCAGGTTGAATACCTAGAAGAAACCATAGCTGAGATAACCCTGTTAGCAGAAAACGTTATGCGCGATTACGGCGCTAAACATTTGAATGATGAGCTCTATTCACTAAACTTTACCGTTGCAGATTTAGCCTTCATACTCTTAAAGAACCACCGTTCAGAACTGGAAGAAATGGGTAAAGTCACGATAGTAGAGGCCATGGCACACGTCTGTCTTCACGATGGAGCAGTAGGCAACCTAGCAAAAGATCTATTCAAAGAACTCTTTGGAGATGACGAGGAGACTGATCAAGGTTAACAGACACAAAAAAAGAGCCCCGAAGGGCTCTTTTAAAAGTTACAATTGGCAATTATCGAGTAACAGAAGTTACTGCTGAAAGTTCAGCATCTGGAGCTGCAACGGTCACACGACCATCTGCATCCACCGCAATGGTGTAACCAGTGCTGTAAGTAGTACAATCCGTGTAAGAAGCACCTACTGTGGTAGGGTCGAAAGGCATTTCAGTGATATAGGTCGGAACAAGATCCGTACAAACATCAATTTCAGCTGCTCCACTACCCATCACTGTTGGAACAGCGGTGATTGCAGCGGGAAGTACTCCGCGATTATCAATACCATACTGGTGTACGGCATCCAAAACAGCCAAGACATCGCTGTCACGTTGGGCGTTATTGGCTTGAGAAATTTGACGGCCGGGATTAACGGCAATGATCACGATTCCTGCCAAAATGGCAATAATCACAATCACGAGAAGCACTTCAATCAACGTGAAGGCTTTTTTACTAGAACGATTCATATGGTGTGGTTATGAATAACTGAAAGTAGCCTACTCTACTCAATACTTTTTGACAAATTTAGATAATCGTTCAGCTGGATAACTGGCAAATTGATCTCCAAAGTTGCGTCATCTGACAATTCACCATTTGGTTCATAAAGACAAACCGTGCTCAAATAAATCAAGATCACCACAAATAATCCGGATATAACGTAAAAGGGTACAAAAGTCTTATCGAACATAAAGCTGTATGGTTAAGACACTATTAGGGCTCAACCGTTCCAGGCTTGAATCCGCCAATGCCAAAGACTTAAACTGAAGTTCTTCAACGCGTATGTAGTAAGGAAGCGCTTCGAGTTCTTTAAGAAAATCGTTGAGATCATTTTCGTTGCCAAAAAATTCTACCTGGTAACGTAAAACGGAACCTAAGTTGTCCGGCTTGGGAGATTCCAAAGATATCAAGTCCACACTTAGAGACAGATTTTGACCGATGGCTTCTACACTTGAGATAAATTCAATATATTCACTTTCTGAGTCAGGTCGAAGCGTTTGGACATAAGTGATCGAATCTTCTGTACCTTGAGTATAAAGGTTTAAACTTTCTTCAAAGTTAGGCTTCACATCAACCGCATTCTTCAAATAGATTTCCAATACCTCGTTGTCAAAAGCCAAGCGTTTATTAGACGAGCCCAAAACAACACTGGTGACAAAAAAGAACATCATCAAAATAAGACAGATATGGAAGACTCTCGAAAGTTTGCTAATTTGTGGTTGAGCTTGCATAAGGTGGTAATTTGGAGAAGTTCAAATGTACAGTTGCCGAAAAAGAAGTTTCAGACTTTTGATCATAGGATGAAAGTGGAATATTAAAGTCCAATATAAATTCAGCATTCTCAAGATTATCTTGGAGTTCCAAAAGTGCCTCCCTACTATCTGATATTCCCGTCAGCTCAACCGCCAAATCCGTGTCATTGTAGTCAATGCCCAAAACCGTAATTTCACTGGGGATCAACGCCAAAAGATTTTCTAAAACGAGCGGTACAGATACGAGAGTTTGATCAATTTTTTTCAAACTGGTCACCTCCGCATTGAAGCTCGTCAAATCTTCATTTATTTGCTGGTAACGCGTACCAAACAAAGTCTTCTCAATACCAGACTTTTGTATCTCGTAATTTAGACGGTCATAAGAAAGTTCTTGATTTTGGACGAAGATTAAAGAAGTCAAAAAAGCTGAGAATAGCGTCATAACAATGGAACTAACCCCCAAAATAAGAGCGATGCGACTCTGTAAAAAGTGTGTCTTAAGCCCATCTGGTATCAGATTTAAAGATTTTTTTGTTGAGTTCAAGGCACACAACGCCACTCCAATCACATCCGTGAAGTAAATTGAGTAGGGTGTCCGTTCATTGGATTTTGCTGGATTGGAAGTAAACCGTTTATCATCAATAAGTAGTTTTGACTTAGGGTCACCTATCACTACAAACTTCCCTACGAAATAATCCTTAGCCCTCTCATAAAACAGAGGTAAATTGCAGAACTCACCAGTAAAGAGTAAAGCTTGCAAATTCTTTTCTTCCGCACCTAAAGTTTCTTCAAGTAGGGTCTTCACTTTTTTGTATTCTTTATCCATAAAAGCATTCAAAGCGACTTGAAAACGATCTTCCTTCTTGTACTGATCCCAATTGGCCCACAATTCATCTGAAGCTACGTTATAATCACGGCTTAAACCCTGAATCAGTCCATCGATTCCACCATTTATACTGACGAATTTTTGTATGACCGATCCCTTTAAAAACAAATAATTCGTAGCCAAAGCCCCAAGTTCCACAGCCAATACGGTTTCACCCGGCACCAACTTGTAAGAAAGCGCATTTTGTAAAGCCTCAGGCTGAATGCCAAAGAGAACGGGGGATAAGCCCAATTCATTAAAGATCTTAAGGTATTGGTCAGCACGTGCCTTTGGAGTTGCAGCGAACAAAACATTCTGTCCATCATTTTTATGCTTATCGAGCACCGTGAAGTCCCAATAAACTTCATCGATCGAATAGGGCAAAATGCTTTCCACCTCAACGGGAATCAGTTTCCGTAAATCGGAAGGAGCTAGCTTGGCCGGGAAATGAAAGATATGAACAAAGGTAATCTGCGTAGGCAAAATCAACGCCAGCTTTTTAACTTTTGCCGGGACTGGATTCGCTTCACTAAATAGCTTCTTTAAAAGCTCCTTAAGCTCCGTCTCCTTCTTGATTTCAGCGTCCTTAATGTAACCATCCGGTATAGTTAACCGGTTGTAGGTCTCCAAAATAGTTTTATTTCCGCTCTTCTTCAACTCAACGAACTGAACGAGATGATCGTGCAGGTCAATGCCTAAAATATTTTTGGAGAAAAGGAACATAGCGGTGATAGATAAAGCTTACACTAAATTTCTTCCCATGTTAAAAGTTCACTATTATAAATTTGCCCGGTTTGAGTGATCGAGACCGTGGCTTGAAAGGTTTGAGTATAATCCAAAAAGTTCACCGTAACCGTAATAGTTTTTGGGTTAGCCCCTATAACGGTAACGACACAATTCGTATCGCTATCGAACGTAAGAGTGGTACCGGTAAAAGCCGAATTTTGTTCTGTACGAAACAAAGCCTCCTCTAAACAAGCCTCCGCAGCATAGTAACTTGTTTTTGAAGACTCAAAATTGAAAGATTGCTCATAATTGGACATACCGGAACTTGAAGCTGCTACCACTAAGATAAGGGTAAAGGCTGAAATAATCAGTAAGCTAATGAGCGATATGGAGGCTCGGTGGTTTTTCATGGTCGCAAGGAGATAGTAAAATGAAGCGAAAGATCTGCATCCGTATTGGCAAGATCCGAAGGTGTCTCAAATTGTATATCAACCACAACTTGATCAGGAGTTTTATCGTAACTGATTTTATGGAAACGAAACGAACTCACCTCCAGCAAAGAGGAATGCAGTGCCTGCGCTTGCGCCACCCCCTCTTTCATAAAAATTTGTCCTGAAGTGAGGCTAAACACCGTCGGATCATCCGGGGCATCATTCATATTGAGCGTCAACACCCCTGCATCTGAATCAAACACACTCAGAGCAGTGTCGAGGCTCTTTGCACTTAGAATAGCGGTCCTTATTTTTTCTTGTACAAAAGTAGACTCGGCTTCAAGTTGGTAAATACGTGAGGAAAGCTCACTAATATTTACAATCTGGAGAGAAAAAGACAGAGCAGCGGTTAAGAAAACAGCCAGAATGGCAAAGTAGACCATGATCTCTACGAGTGTGGTGGCTCTATTTTTGATCATGGATTGTAGTTAACGGAAAAACTATCAACAGTAGGCGTAGAAACCCCATCTGAAGTGAGGGTCATCTGGATTTGGAAGTAACGATTTCCCGTACGCGCTGGATCCAGAACAATGCTGGTTGGCGGAACTGTATAAGAAGTAGCTGAAGTCCCATCACTTCCCACCCAGGTGGCAGAGCTAAGCCCTGCAGAACTGCTCGCAGTACGAATCTTAAAACTAAGGGAACCCGTTGGAGGCACCGTCGCTTCCCACTTTATAAAGTTATAACGCGTATCCACGCTACCCGTGTCCAAAGCAGCCGAAACAAAAGTCCCGGGACTCGCCAGCTCCACATTCACGGTATCTCTAATCACCAAACCTTCATTAGAGGTATCAACACTCAAAAAAACATTGTCTAGGTTGCTATCCACACCGGTCCCTTTTCCCGAAAGATCCGCATAGTACGTGATCACGGGACTTAAAGGCACACTCACATTGAATACCGCCAATGCATTGTTAGTGATATCCATCGGAGCATAAAGGTATCCACTCTGCACTTTAAGATCTTGGATCTTCCCACTACCACTCACCGAGCTGGTCAAAGTAGGACTGGCCGGGTTGCTGAGGTTTATAACTTTTAAGGGAGTACTCGAGTTGTCCGTACCCGCGTAAAGCACGGAGGAATAATATTCCAAAGCATAAGCCTTTGCTGAAAGATTCAAGGAAGTCACATATGAAAGCGACGAAGGGTTGGAGATATTCACCACTCGAAGGGTGGAAGACGAATTGTCCACGCCGATGTAGGCATAGTTCCCATTTATCTCCACGGTTCGTGTGGCTGAGCTTGGATTGTAATAACTCAAACTCGTTGGGTTGCTTGGCGTAGCAATACTATAAGAAACAAAACTGTTGCTGCTTTTCTCGACTCCCATGAACAAAGTAGATCCACTCACAAAAGGCTGATTTCCATACCCTCCCAGATTTATTTGTTTCACAAGTTTGGGATCCTCAGGATCCGTTACGTCCACTACCGCCAGACCCTTACTGGAATTTTGAACTCCTATATACAGATAGTTCCCATTTTTCACCAAGTAGCGCCCTTTCCCCCCGATATCCACCTCTTTCTCGTTAAACTCGTCATCACAGTCGTCCTCACCCTCTTCCCCCAGGCTAGATATATTCGCAATGATAAGCCCACTACCGGAATTTCCTGTCGTGAAATAGACGTAATCCCCCGACACAACAATATCCGTTCCATGTGAACCCGCTTCCACCGAGCAGAAAAAGTCACTGGACCCCTCCACATACTCTAATTCAACGTTACAATTATCAGCCGGCGGACTTGCCGAGGGCGTATTGCTTGTATCGGTAAAGGTACCTGTACTAAATTCCGTGCAGGTCGTTAGCATCAGCTCATCTCCTGTCCAGTTGGTTAAATAGGAACTTAATGAAACGGTTTTCGACAAAACTCCCTTCCAAGCCCAATTCACCGAAACTGTGATTTTTTTTGTTTCCACATCCAGAGTTCCACTTGCAGCGATTTCTCCATTGGCATCACGGTAAACCTCTTCAATAATCACTGTTCTCTGGTAGTAAGCATCGATGGTTTCAGGAGCTGCACCTAAAGTCCAAGTATCCAAAGAAAGGCTAAGCCCATAGGCACCCGGCACCAGATCCAAATAATTTCTGTCACGGATATTTCTCACCGCTTCAATCCCCTCCTCCGCATACATTTCTGCTTCATTTTTAACTTCCACTTGTGTCGCACGGGACGCCGTATCTAGTGACACATAAACTATTGCAGAGGAAAATAGCGTGAATATAAAAATCGCAAGCATTATCTCAATAAGAGAAAAAGCTTTCGCAGCTTTCAAAAATTTAATAGTCAATCGAGCCATTGGCACTAATAGTTATGGGTATTACTTTACCGGTAGGAAGCGATACGAAATCAAAAGTCCCATAGCCAACGGTCTCCCCATAAGGCGGTGTGAAAACAAGGTCGGATCCAGCTCCATTTAAGGCAATATTCTGAATCTCAACCGTTGGTGGAAATTCAATTAAGGTATTGTCGACATCAACTGGATTATAGGTAATCCCAGCAAATAAGGTATATGAGTCGGTATCCAGATGAATTCCTTGTGCGACACCATCCTTACCACTTGCTGAATCACTTTGTGCGAGCCGTGCATACGAAACAAAGATATCTACTTGCCCAGAGAGATCCGCCCTTACTTGGTTCACTTGAAAATATAAGGCAGAAAGCCCGAAAAAAATCCCCATCAAAGCAAGAACCAAAAGTATCTCGAGTAAAGTGAATGCTTTTTTTCTCATCGTGAAATAAGGTTGGGCAATTGATAAATTGGCAGAATAATAGAGATAGCCACCCCTCCTACCATACCCCCCATAAAGACCAACAAAATAGGCTCTAAAAGTACCGTTAAGTTACGCGTAAGGTTATCCACATCCCTCTCATACAATAAGGCCAATTGCTTCATAGTTATTTCCAAACTCCCTGTTTTCTCTCCCACATAAAGCATTTTTACCGCAAGGATAGGAAATAAGGACTCTTGTCCTTCAAAGGCCTCTCCTAACTGCCCCCCCTGCTCCACTTTTGCGGCCGAATCATGCACCGCTTTTTTATAAAGCGTGTTCTGCATCATATCGGAGATAACATTGAGCGCCTTTGTAATAGGCATACCAGATTGTAAAAGTGAGGTGAGTGTTCGTGCAAATTGAGCAAGACTAGCGTAATAGATCACTCTTCCAAAAACCGGTAGATGCAAAATGAGCCAGTCCCGATGAGGCTTAAGTGCCTTCCACTTAAGAAGAAAAACAATTAAAGCGATAAGTAGAAAGGCCACTCCAAAAGTTAAAAGTGGCTTCTCCGTCATTAATTTACTAAATCCAATTAAAATTCTCGTGGGAAGTGGCAAAACGATATCAAACGACGTGAAAATGTCCGTAATTTTTGGCATAATAAAGAAAACAATTCCCAAACTCAGCAAGAGCGTAATGCTCATGATCACTGCAGGATAAATAAAGGCCGAAATAACTTTTTTTCTCAATTCATATTCTTTGTCGAGCTGTTCATCCAAATATTCTAATATTTGATCCAAGGTACCGCTCTTTTCACCCGTTTCAATCATACTGATGAACAAATTTGAAAAAACAGTGTCATATACTTTCATACTCTCCGACAAAGATTGCCCCGCACTCACACTATTCATAATATCCTCAAACATCTTTCGGTTTCTTGCTTGTGGCGTCTGCGAAGCCAAAATTTGAAGTGACTCTGTTATGGTTACACCCGCGCGAATCAGCGTAGACAACTGCTTTGCAAAAAGCATCTTATCTTGAAAACTGAGATGCGGTTTCTCCACAAAAAGCCCTCCCCATCGTTTCACTTCTCGAATCGAGATAACCGTATGTCCGGCTTGGGTAAGCCGACGAATAGCATCTCGTTCAGTCTCAGCGCTCACTAGCCCCGAGCTATCGGCGCCAGCCTTATCACTAATTTTATATTTAAACTGTTTTGACATGAACGGAGTTCAGTTAGTCTGACTGGATTAAGATCTCATCACTCTCAAAACTTCTTCAATACTGGTAATCCCCTGAAGTGCTTTGCTCATCCCATCGACGAAAAGCGGAACCATACCCTGCTCCACCGCAAGTTTTTCTATTTGTGTAGGCGACTCGTTGCTCAAGATCAGCTTTCTAATCTCATCGGTAATTTCCATCACCTCGCAGATAGAGGTTCTTCCCTTAAATCCACCCGTGCATGCATCACAGCCCTGCCCTTTATAGAGGGTGAAAGAACCATCCGTTGCATTCTTTAAACCTGCAAAAATCTTACTAAGGTCATCTTTTACATTGTTTTTTCGCTCCACTTCTTTCAACTGTTCAGGCGAAACCGTGTAAGACACTTTGCACTTCTCACAAATCTTACGAATCAAGCGTTGTGCAACCACCAGTTTAGCCGTTGCAGAAACCAAGAAACTCTCTACGTTCATTTCAAGTAAACGAGGCAGCGTAGAAGCCGCATCATTCGTGTGCAGAGTAGCTAACACCAAGTGTCCGGTAAGCGCAGCATTAATAGCCGTACTTGCCGTCTCTTCATCACGAATTTCCCCCACCATCACGATATCAGGATCTTGTCGAAGCAGTGATCTAAGCCCATTTCCAAAGGTTAGATCCGCTTTAGGGTTTACTTGAGTTTGGTTGACTCGATCCAAACGATATTCAATTGGATCCTCAATCGTTGAGATATTAACTTCCGGAGTATTGAGAATTTTAATAATCGAATACAGCGTAGTCGTTTTACCGCTTCCGGTAGGTCCTGTCATAAGAATAATTCCATTCGTTTTTTTGATACAACTCTTGATGACAGCAAGATTCTTGTCTGAATAACCAAAGGCTTCCAGATCCAATTCCTGACGTGCAGAGCTGAGCAAACGCAGTACAATCTTTTCTCCATCATAAGTGGGAAGGATAGACACACGAAGGGTGATCTCATTTCCTTCTAAAACAATCTTAAAACGTCCGTCTTGAGCGGCTCGGTGCTCATCAATCCTAAGCTTAGATAAAACCTTAATACGAGTGATGATAAGGTCCGCAATCGCGATAGGCAATTCAGCAATGGTATGCAAAAGCCCGTCAATACGGTAACGAACCACGTAAAGAGTCTTGTGGTTTTCCAAGTGAATATCGGAAGCTTCACTTTGGTAAGCAAGCAAAATAATAGTATCCACAATCTGAGAAGCATCTTTTAAAGAAGCGAGTTTTTTGGTATCGCTAAGAGCCCCTTGCAGAAGGGTATCCAACTTCTCATTCACATTGCGACTATAAACTTTCAAGGAGGCCTGCAAATCCTTTTGAGTCGCGTAGTAAGGGATCACATTCAAGTCCGTCTTGTTTTCCAAAAAGTTGATCAGCTCATAATCGTGTGGATTATTCAAAGCAATGTGCAGCTCCTTGTCTGTCTTTTCAAAAGGAATTACAAATTGATGCGAAGCCACCGAATAAGGCACCATCGCAAGCAGTTCATCAGAAACCACCTTATCTCTAAAAGAAACAAAGGGAACTTCATATAATTCAGCAATCACATTCCCAAGAACCTCATCCAACAGCAACTCGCGATCAAAAAGAGTCTTCTCTAAAGACCCACCTTGCGACTTCAACGAAGCCACTAGTTTTTCGAGAACTTTGTCATCCATAAGCCCTTTTTCAACGAGCTTCGCTCGTAGGACATCATCACGAATGGCCATTTGTTTTTATTTTTATCTTATTTGAATCTGTCAATTATAGCACAAATCCATCAGATTGAA
>CAYHHJ010000005.1:0-1506 GCA_964356405.1 uncultured Candidatus Peribacteria bacterium
AGTGATGTAGCGTTGAATAGTATTGCTGCTCAGTTGCACAATGGACGAAGTGAACAAATCGATTCCATTTCCAGTCACGGCATTGGTGTCGTGTTCAAGTGAGTTCTCAGTCACATCCACCATAGAGGAGTAGTACCCGATGAATCCTTGATCCACACTCACCAAAGTATTGTTCTTAACGTTGTTGATTTGCGCACCGCTGAGTCCCACTCCAATTTGAGTTCCTTGAAAGTTGTTTCGCAAAATATTCGTCCCGGCCGCCATGGTCACAGGTGCCGAAGCCTCCTCCTCAGTTTGGCTAAAATCGTTGAAATCTCCGTAATCGGATTCAATAATGATTCCGGCGTACCCATCTCCAAAACTGTTGTCTTTAATAGTAGTAACCGTAGAATCTTTGATCACATAAATTCCAATTCCAGACGCTCCACTGAGCGCGTTGCTTCCAATGGTATCCACCTTGCTCTTGTAAATCACTAAACCGTTGGTGGAAGTGCTCACCGTGTTGCTCTTCATTTCCGTAACGGTGCTGGAGTCGGAGTAAACGGCCGTGTCCGCGCCGTTGATTTGATTGCTGTTCACCATGCTCACATTACTTGCCGTGAGTTCAATGGCCGTGCTTTGCGTGGTGCCCGTGTTCACCAAAGTAATGGTGTTGAGCTGCAGCCCCTTCACATTAGGAACCGTACTGAGTCCGTAAACTTTCAACGCCTTTCCTACCTTACTAATAGTATTGCTGCTAAAGTCATCCGTTCCCGTGTCGTATAAATAAAACGCGATGTCCGAAGGCAAGTTAGTACCCGCCACCGTATTAGACATAATCAGCGCCGGAGACGAGCTACGCATCATAAGCGCCTGCCCTCCTGTCACTGTGTTTCCCGTGTATTCAAAAGAACCCGTTTGCTTTTCCACAAAGGTGTACCAGTTACCATAGTTCGTCGTATAAGTTCCGTAATTAATGGTCACGTTGGCCGCAGCCGGCGTAAAGAAGTTGGACGTAATTTTTACCGCGCCGCTGTTGTCGTGAACATAGGCATACGCATTATCAAAAGTGTTTCCACTCACTGTAACCTCGCTCTTTCCTTTAATTTCAAGATTTGAACTAACATTGAATTTATTGGACGTCACCTTCATGGCCTTGGACGTATTCCGAATCTCAATTCCTCCCGCGTTGAAGGTGAAGCTCTTAATGGTGAGGTTCTGCCCGGTGATGACGAACTTTCCCGTAATAGTCGCGGTTCCACCAGACCAAGGAACAATGTCGTAAGCAATTCCGCCCGTGTTATTAATGAGTTCATTCGCCCCATCAGACTTGTACTTGATCACAGTTGAAGTCGCGCCTCCTCGAGAATTCATTTCAGTCACGGCTGCTTGAATCGTTTCAAACGCGTGCGTCGTGTCTCGTCCCCAGCACCCAAACATTCCACTACTACCTCGGTTAATTCCAGCCACCGCATCCACAAAAACCGTCGCAGGAACCGTACATGGCCCGAGCGCTTCCGCCTTAGG
>CAYHHJ010000005.1:1606-16587 GCA_964356405.1 uncultured Candidatus Peribacteria bacterium
TAATTCTGTTAAAAAGATGCACGTCGGGGTGTAGCGCAGTTGGCTAGCGCGCTTGGATGGGGTCCAAGAGGTCGTGGGTTCGAATCCCGCCACTCCGACCATTTCGCCATCTTTTACATTTTTCACATTCACACATGGCAAACCCCGAGGACAGCTTCCAGGGATTATTGGAAAAGACGCGTGACGCATGGGATAAAGAAGGTCGGCTTTTAGAAGCTGGCGATCCGGCGACAATAGCCCGTTTAAAAGAAGATTATCTACAAAGTAGGCGAGCCGGAATCAGTGGCCGCATCGCAGCCAGACTTCAAAGCCCACGCCCGCTCAACGGTGGCGTTTGGTTGGATCATCCAGGGCTAGGGATAGGAGAGTCCGACGACAGTACAGAGCGTTAGCGAAGCCTGCGTGCAAAAACTACCACTTCCCAATCATTAGCCGAAAATGTTAGCCTTTTTGCATGAAAAAACTCTTCCTCCTACTAGGCCTCCTCACTCTGACAAGCTGCGGCGGACAAAGTGAGCTAGCTCCTACAGAAGAGGCCACGATAGCCTTCTCGGAAGAAAAACTGGGTACCGTAGACGAAAATGTGAGCTACTGTTCCATGAACGATATGGAGGTTTTGGACTTCTACTATCCCCTGGCGGAATCTTTGGATTCCACGGACCCTTTCCCAGTGGTCCTCTATGTACACGGCGGCGGCTGGAGCAAAGGCGATAAAACCGGTCTAGTGGCTTATAGGAAAGCTCTTACCTCAAAAGGGATAGCCGTAGCGACAGTCAATTACAGTTTGGCGCCTGCCAGTGTCTTCCCCACCAACATTCAGGACTTAAAATGTGCGGTTCGCTATCTTCGTGCAAATGCAGCCGGCTACAACATTGATCCCGATCACATTGGTGCTTACGGTGGCAGTGCCGGAGGACATCTGGTCAACTTGCTCGGAACCACTGGAGACCTGACCGATTGGGACACCGGCGACTACCCAGGAATTTCCAGCCATGTAGCTGCGGTAGTGGATATGTACGGCCCTACCGATTTAACCATTGAGTTCAATGGAAATTCACCGGATTTGCTCAAAAGTGCTTTCGGAGACAGTTCCTATAAGGACGGCGCTGATCAAAGTCCCATCACCTATGTTAGTTCGGACGATCCGCCATTTTTAATCATTCACGGTGAGGAAGACGATTTAGTCCCGTTTGAACAAAGCCAAGTATTCTACGACGCATTGCTCGCCGCCGGCGTGGACGTCACGTTGATTCCTGTGGAAAACGCCGGACATGCTTTCAAAACTGTAGGAGAACTTCCCACCTCGCCCAGCAACCTCGAAATCATAGAGCTTATGAGCGACTGGCTAGTAGAACAATTGATCAATTAATATTCATCTCATGAAAAAACTTCTCACCTTCATCCTCGTTCTTTTTTTGACCGCCTGCGGGGGCCCTTCTGAGTCCACCGACTCCAACGAAACCACCGGCACGGTCAACCATGATTCCGCGAAAGTTTATGTGATGATTGTGACTCATTCCGAGGAAGCGGAACCCTACGACCAAAGCGAAGTTATATTCGATAACTCAAGGGAAGACTTGGTCAGTTTCGCACAAATGTTGTACGAAGAAGGCGTCGCTTGGAACTATCAATCGGACTGGACCTTTTTGCTGGCTGCCACCAAATTTGACGAGGGCGATGCAAGCACCAACGGCAAAAATTTCCTCCAGTATTTCAAAGAGGACTTGGGCTTCGAAATTGATCCGCATGCACACGAAACTGAGTACAATTATGCCGACATCGCTTACTTGATTTCAGAGTTGGGCGTTGAACCTTCCAACGTGGTTGGCGGATTCGTGGCTTCTCCTGTGAATGAGTCAAAATTTGATTATTTACAAAACGAAATCCAAGGAAATATTTACGATTACTCGTGGACGCCGGGAGTTCTTTGGGGAGCCGCCGTGGGTGGACATCAAAACGAGAGCGACCTATGGGCATCCGGCATTTGGAGACCAAAAGATGCAGAAAATTACACCACAGACGGCGGAAATCTTCCTGCAGTTGGAGGATATTACACCAACTGGGAGGGCCTGGATTTATTGTTATCAAAGGACTTAGATCCAAACAAAATCTACACTCAAGCGATTTTCATGGGTCAGCGTAATTTAACTGAAGAATCTATAAAAGAGTTCCGTTCTGAAATTGAAAAATATAAGTCAGACGACAGAATCGTATGGGTGGGCCTCAGCGAACTTATAAGTATTTGGGAAACCGAATACGGAGCTGAAGCAAATATTTTAAAATACGACGGTGAAGAAACCTCAAAAGGAAAAAAAGGAACGGGCAGCTGTGGAGACGGAGTTTGTGAAGGAATAGAGGCAAAACTGTGTCCTGAGGATTGCTGAATATACTAAACTTTAAGCAGCCTGGACGGCAATCGCTAAATCGGAGTCTTTTCGATGAGGCTCAAGTTTACGCTGTAAGTGCTTAGAGGCAGGATAATGACGACGAGCAAGCTCCAAAACCTGTGCGGAGAGCCTCGTAGGCGCTTGAACCACAATCCAACCTCCTGCTTTAATACGCGAGGCTCCCTCTTTAAAAATCCGTTCGTAAAACAACAACCCCTTATGGCCTCCGTCTAAAGCCATCGAAGGGCCAATCCAGCGAGCAGCCTTGTGATGAGCTCGATCACTCGGGTAATAGGGGGGATTGGAGACAATCAAGTCCAACCGTTTCGCACGCTCTAAAACAGAAAAACCATCGCCCGCCCGTGCCACTGCACGCTCAAGAGCAAATCCATTCCATCGTAAAGAATCTTTGGCGAGTTGAACCGAAATGGGATCTATGTCTCCACCCACGTAATTGGCATCTTCAGGAAGCGTTCTTAGCAAAGAAGACCCCACCACCCCTGTTCCCACTCCAAATTCAAAGACAGAAACTCGTTCCCTATCCTGTATAAGTTCTCCCGCAACCTGACCCAAACGATAAGCGGTTCGCGTGGGAAGCAAGGTTTTTTTGGGAACAAACCCAACCAAGGCATCTCCCAATTGAATCAAGGATTCGCGCTTCGCTCCAAGCGGATCTCCATAGTAATACGGCAAAGCAATGCCTCTGTCGTCAAGCGCCGGGAAGACCACACGGAGCAATCTTCTATACACATCAGCAATAGAGTGGATAGCAAAACCGGGTCTAGCACAGTCATTTACAAGCTCCTTCGCACTTTCTGCATCGAGCTCCTTTAAAAAATGCCCTCTCGCAATTTCCCTAAGCTTCTGGGAAAGCCCATCTGAACCTTCATAGTTCTCAAGTGGTTGAGAATGATTTGCACGTGACATAGAAGTAAGTAAAGCATGGATAAAAGATTTGTCAAAGTTCAGTCCGTTCATCAAAATGGAGGCGACATCAAGTGGACTATCTAACGCACCCTCCCCCCCTACTTTTTTTCCTGTAAGGTTTTTGCTACACTTGCGTCCTATTTCACGTACGGCACAAAATGCAAGCTCAAGAAATCTTTACCGAAGCTTACGATAAGCATTCAGATGCCATCTTTCGCCATTGTTACCTACGGGTATACGATCGCGACCTCGCAAGGGACCTCACCCAAGAAACCTTTATGAAAGCCTGGAATCACTACAGCGAAAGCGAAGAAAAAATTGAGAATCTCAAAGCGCTCCTTTATAAAATCGCGACCAACCTCATTATTGACCATAGCCGCCGGCCTGGTTCCAAAAAATCAGCCTCCCTCGAGGACATGGTGGAGATGGGCATTGAACCGGGCGAAGACCGCAGCGATAAACTCAAAGACGAGCTGGATGCCAAAGACGCCCTCAAGGTGTTGGACCACATTAAAGAAGAGTACCGAGAAGTGGTTATGCTCCGTTACTTCAGTGACCTCTCCCTTAAACAGACAGCAGAAGCGCTGGGAATAAATGAAAATCTTGTCTCCGTGCGCCTAAACCGGGCCCTGCAAGACCTCCGTAAACACCTAAGAACCTATGAAAGAGCTTAAAAAACTCAAAACCGCGCTAGAGTCCATTCATCTTTCCAAAAAGGAAAAGACGAGCGGACGAAAAGACTTCCTGAACTTCATGGAAAAAAATCCCATGACTCGGGAACTGCCCGAACACGGTTTTACCCACTTTTTTAAGCGCTTCTACGCCCTCACCCGCCGGCCTCTCGTGGCCACAGCAACCGTAATGGGAGTCTTTGTGGTCACCGCCAGCGGAATCTCTTACGCAGCCGAATCCACCGTTCCCGGCGATCTCCTTTACCCTGTTAAAGTGAACGTAAACGAGCAGGTACAGGGCTTCTTCCAATTCGATTCTAAATCCAAAGCTCAGTGGGAAATCGACCGCATGAACCGCCGCCTAGAAGAGGTGGAAACGCTTACGAACGAAGGCAAGCTCGACGTTAAAATAAAGAACGATTTCAAACAGAAATTGGATGTGAACACCAAGGCCGTGGTAAATCACATTAAAGAGTTAAAAGCCGAGGGCAAAGAAGAGGAAGCCGCCGAAATCGAATCGACCTTTGATACTGTTTTCCAGATACACAACGAGGCCGCCCTAGATGTGGAATTTGATGGAACCGGATTGAAAGATCCAAAAGAAAAGGAAGAGGAAAAAGAGACGGACGAACCGGAAGAGACCGTAGAAACCGACATCGAAACCGACGTAGAAACCGACGTCGATACCAGCACCGAAGTAGAAGTGGAGGTGGAAGAAGAAACGGAGGAAGAAGAAAAAGAAGAGGAGGAGAAAACGGTGGATGAACCTGACTCCACCATAGATGTGACTCCTCAAATTGAGATCAAAACGGGAATCACCCTGCCCAGCGACATAAATCTTAAGTAATCTACGCGCCATGCGGCTAAAAACCCTTGCCTGGCTCGCCCTCCTCAGCTTCGCGTTCCATCTCACCTGGGAACTGGCGCAGTCACCGCTCTACACCTGCAGCATAGACATGAACCGCTGCTTTTGGATTTGCGTGCACGCCACTTTTGGCGACGTGGGCATTATGCTGGTGCTCTACGCCATTCACCAAAAAGTACCTTCGCTTTGGAAAATGGCCCTCATTGGAAACGCATTCGCCCTGGTCATCGAGAAAATTTCCATTGAACTGGAGCGCTGGACTTACCTACCAAGCATGCCACTCATTCCAGGCATAGAAGTGGGAATCACGCCCATTTTACAGATGGCCCTCATCCCACCGCTGGTGTTTTATATTCTTAGAATCCAGTATCCGCAGAAACCGTAAGAGAGTCACATTGAGCCTGGAAATCCACTAGAGACGCCTCTAAAGCCGCCGGATGCGTGGTGCAGAACAAAGCTTTATTTTCAACGATTTCGTCATCTGGACTGCGGTAAGCCTCAATGGCACGAATGCGGTCAAAGTGCTCAGCGGTGATGCGGGTACAATCGGCCTCCATAGTGCTGTTCATTTCGCGAACTCGATCCACGATCAACGAGCACGTTGCTGGATCCCACAGGTAACCACCTGCAAAACTGTCTGCATAGGTAAAGTCAAACCAGTACTCGGTGGCCCCAACCATGGCATAGTCTCGAGAATAAGGTTCCGGGTTGAATTTCACGCTCGCATCCGCGGCAGTGGTGGCAGAAAACACATTGTTGTTCCCTGCTCGGTATCCATCCCAAAAGTACTGTACAATCTCATCTGCAATAATATTAATAGCAGTGGTTTGATCCATATAAGGAGCCACTATTTCAGCAAAACCAGGCATCCACATATTTTCGTTAACCGTGCTGGCAAATTCATTGAAGAGTGCCGTGTCACAGGTTTCGTCTCCCTTCGCCCATTCACAAGTGAAAGAAGCAGCATTCGACAAAGAATACCCTTCAAGGCCAAAGGTGCAATCACCCGGCAAGCCATCTTCATTGAGTTCACACACGTTTCCATCCTGATCCCGCATCACATTGAGCTGAGGCACCGCAATACAGCCTCCCGTTTCGGCATCGAGTCCGTATACGTTGCTTATAACTTTAACGTACCCGCTGGGCCGATCCATAACTCCATGTTCTGCAGCCAACTGATAAGAAATCCCGGCACTGGCCAGACCCAAGGTTTGACCTGAGTTGAGGCGGACATTGTCGATTTCTCTTTCGGTATATAAATCTTCAATCTTAAAGTCAGATTCGATAGCGTTCACATCCAAATTGAAGGAAGGAATCGTAGGTTCCCACGTTGCCGCTTCTCCCAAACCTTCCCCCTCTCCATGCCATTCTGTACGAGTCATACCTCCAACCAACTTAAAGGTTCCTTCAATACACACGGTCGCACTGTCGTCGGGAGGCGTGATACAAAGAGTGGCAACGGCTTCATCCACCATGTCTGCATCGTTTCCTTCCCCGGGAATATAGTTCACATATCCATCTGGATAGTCGGTGGCCTGATTTACAAGCGTATTCGCCAGCTCCAACTGATCCTGCTCAACCAAAATCGCGATCTTAGTACCGTCTGACTCAGGTCCATAAAAATTGACCGCAGGAAACTCCGAAGCCTCCACCGTGGGAACGATTCCACACGCGTCCGGGCTCACAAATTCCGTAGTCGTATCCGCTTCAGGTACGGTGTAATAGTTGTTGATGATGGTGTCTCCTTCTTGAGTACAACCCACACTGCCCAAAAGCCCGAGCAAAGCGGCACTTCTTAGGTTCAAGGAAGGCGCTTGTGACGCACGAGCGGACTGAGAAGCAGGGATGTCTTTTGACCGTTCAAAGTTGTTCATAATAGGATTAATAAGTGGTTACTATAACATATAATTCTAGGAAGGCAAGTTTCTTACACTTTTTTTTAAGTGATATAAACTATAAGACGGTTTTGACAGTGATATTACTGCAAAGTTTTTAAAGCGGGGACTTGTAAATAAAAGAGACTTTGTTAAAATACCTATGAAAGGCTTATCGGCACCGTGGTTTTCAAACCACAACAGCGGAAGGCCTTTCTTTTATTTTGCGGGGAAAATAGAGATGAGATGCTTGTTGCCAGAGGATCCTTTACATTTTACCTGTACATAAAATAGATCTCCCTCTTTTGAGAAACCCGAGAATCGATAGAATAGCTCATTAGAATTTGGATCTTTATTCTGCTCCGGTTTAATCCGACTTTGTTCCATGAGTTCAATAGCGGCAGCAAAGTATTTCAAACGACGTAGACGTTCTCCAAGAGGTTTCTCAAATAAATGTGCCCAGAATAGATTTAAGAATATTTTATCCTTATTAAAATAGGCAGATCGAATATAAGGATGCCTTTTGCTCTTACTTTTGATCTGTTTGAAAATAAAAAATGCTTTCTTGCGAACTTCGACAAAGTCCGTTCCTGTAAGTTTGGCTGATTTAGCTTGATACACATGCATAAAAGAACAGTAACAGCGCAGTCGCTAAAAAGTCCTGACAAAAATCTGAATTCTTTTCCTAAACTTTTGCCACTTTTACACATTTGTGTCAGAATCACGCTAATTCAGATATGGTGACACCAATAAAAACCCGTTACGAGCTCTTCCAGGAACTCTTCCCCAATGAAAAATCCTTTCGCTGGAAACAGATTGAGGAAAACCTGTTTAAACCTGGAAAAATTGGCTGGCACGACATCACCAACCTCTCACTGGCCATGCGCGAAACGCTCACCATAAACGTGCGCTGGCTTTCTTACATTGGCGAACAGATTATGCGCAGCGCTCGCGGGGACACCCACAAGGCCCTCCTAGAACTCGAAGACGGCCAAAAAGTGGAAACCGTGCTCATGGAAAACATGCGCGGCGACTGGACGATTTGCGTGTCCTCCCAGGTTGGATGTGCCATGGGCTGCACCTTTTGTGCCACCGGAAAAATGGGCCTGCTCCGCTCCCTAACTGACGACGAAATCACGGATCAATATCGCTTTTGGCAAAACTTCATCCACACCGAGCTCCAAGGCGAGCACCGCATCAGCAACGTGGTGTTTATGGGAATGGGTGAACCTCTGGCCAACTACGAGAACGTGAAAAAGACCATCCACACCTGGCTCAAATACACCGACCTCGGCCCCACGCACATCACCGTTTCCACCGTGGGCATACTCCCCGTACTCGAACAAATCCTCGTGGACCCGGACTGGCCCGACACCCGCCTCGCCATTTCTCTGCACAGCGCCGACCCCATCACCCGCAAAGAAATTGTGCCCAGCTCTTTCGACGGATTTATCACCAAACTCAAGGATTGGATCAAGCGTTATCAGGTTATTCACGGCAATCGCCGCCACCACCTGACTTTTGAATATGTGATGCTCAAAAACATCAACGACACCGACCGCCACGCCGAAGTCCTCGCCGACCTCGTCCGCGAACTCACCGCCGGCCACAAGCATGGCGAAGAACCGCTCAAGGTGAATATGATTCCTTACAACTTCACAGACATCGGCATGGAGCGCTCCACCCGCGCCCAACTCGACCGTTTTAAAGAGATCCTCGAACGTCGCGGCGTACCCGTAACCATGCGCAAAACCATGGGCGACGACATTGCCGCCGCGTGTGGGCAATTGATTGTACTGGGAGGGAAGAAGGGTTAAATTACTGCATATCCAAAATTCTATGAATAAAGTCCTCATCATTGGAAACTCAGCCTCCACCCTCGCAGCTGCACGCGCTTACCACCGAGCGGGTTGCGAACTCTACGCACAAGGTGAAGTGGTGAACCCGGGTCTAAAAGAAATTTGCACGGACTATAATCTAGGCGGTCTCGCCGATTGGGACAGCCTTAAAACCTTCACCGAAAAAATTAAACCTGACCTCGTTTACGTAGGTCCACCCGATCCGCTTGCCGCCGGCATTGTGGACTTTTTCAACGACACTTTTGGCATTCCCGTGTTCGGCCCAAAAAAAGCCTGCACCATTTTGGAGAGTTCCAAGGCCTTCACGCGCGACTTGGTTGATAAATATAAAATTCCAGGTCAAATTCGCTTCAAAACCTTCAATTCTATGGAAGGGCTTCGCGCTTTTGCCGAAGAACTGGGCGGCGACTTTGTAGTGAAAGCGGACGGACTCAAAGCCGGCATGGGAGTAAAAGTTTCCGGCGATCATTTCGCCACCCTAGAAGAAGGACTCGAGTTCGCGCAAGAATGCATCACCGAATCGGGTCGCGTAGTGATTGAAGAAAAACTCATCGGTGAAGAATTCAGCCTCATGAGCCTCTGCGATGGTGAAACCGCTTTGGACCTTCCCGCCGTGCAAGATTTCAAACGAGCCCTCAACGACGACAAAGGCGCTAATACCGGTGGAATGGGTTGCTACATCGATCGCGGCGCTTCCCTGCCCTTCCTTTCTAAAGAAGAACTGGCCCAGGCCAGCGAAATCACCCGTCAAGTGCTCAAAGCCATGAACCAAGAAATCGGCATTCCCTTTAAAGGAGTGCTTTTTGGAGGCTTCATGCTGACCAAAAACGGCCTCAAATTACTGGAATACAATGTTCGCACGGGCGACCCCGAGGCCATAGCCGCTTTTTCCGTACTGAAAAACAACTTTTTTGACCTTTCTATGGCGCTGGTAGAAGGCCGCCTAAGCACAATCAAACTCGAGCTGGAAGAAAAAGCCGCCGTTTGCAAGTACCTGGTTCCCGAAGGCTATCCAGAGATCGCTCACCACGGGGCTATACTCAAACTCCCCACCGTTCCCCCTGATGTAGAAGTCTATACCGCGTGGGTGGAACAAGATCCCGAAGGTCTCCGCATGGTTCAAGGAGGTTCCGTTGGACACCGCGCCGCCGTAATCATGGCCAAAGGTGACTCACTCGCCGAAGCCGAAGCCAAAGTGGAAGCCGTCTGCCAAAAAATCGAGGGCCCTTTCTTCCACCGCTCCGACATCGCCAAACCTGAAACCATTGCAAAGAAGCTGGCACGAATGGCTGCCTTGAGAGGAGCTTGACAAATCAGTTTAAAGACGTACAATTAGTCTCTCTTTATTCTTTTCCCTCTTAACCATGGAGCGCTCACAAGTAGACAGTCCTGCGGACTTTACCGCCGATCACCGTACTATGATGTACGCTGCCGACCAATTGAATGGCGGAGGCGATTTTGTAGATGCCGATGCCGGCAAAGGTGAATACGGAATGCCGGAAATCACAAAAGATCCTCGCATGGCTACCATTATGGATCAAGGCGCTTCCCCTGATACTCGTGAGCTGGTGGAAGAATTGGCTAAAGACTACGGTTTGGAAGATCTTGCCGAACGTGTTTATACACACGCCGTTCTAAACAATTTTGACGCAGATCGTCAGGAAGTGATCCGTCGTGAAGCCGACGTTGCAGGCACTTTGATTATGATGGCTTTAGCAAGTGCCCGTGGCGACGAAAAGAACACTCTTACTTCTTACGAAGACCGTATTCGCGTTATCACCGGTAAAGATCCTGAAATCGTAGACCCAAATGGACCGGAAGCTGAAGAACTTCGTGAACGATTCATGGAACTCTTGGCACGTAAAGGATTCCACGTCACCAACGGTAAAACCCGAGATGGAGTGGTAGAAGAATGGGAACACAGCCTTGGAGCACACGACACCAGCGACTTTGAAGCCTTTCAAGAAACACTGACTGGAATGGGACGAGACTATATGGAACTTTTGAAGTCAGAAGTACTTGCTAAAGTGGACCCTAGCTTGGCTGAACTTCCTCTAGATGGGCTCGCCTACGTGGGAGAACGCGATATGAACTTCGATGCCTTCCTGGCTTACGATGGAGATTTTAAAGGACGTTTCCGATGGAATATGAGCCGACCTGCTCCTACTGAGGACGTTCGTTACATCACTGCTCATGAATCCACTCACTTTGCACAAGCCGTGGTTCAAGACCACCTCCGACGCCAAGGACGACTCGGTTCCGAAGCTGCTTTCACAACCATGTCTTCTGGTATGGCCGTTCAAACGGAAGGACTCGCTCAAGTGGCTCCTCAGCTCGTTTCCGGTGGAACATTGGAAGGAGTGGTAAACCGATTCGGTATCGATTACGCAGCTATGGTAGCCCAAGACGGACTTCAAGATTTGACTCGTGAATACGTTGGACAACAAGTGGCACTGAACGGACGTGATGTTCGTGACCTCGCTCCTGTTATTCAAACCAGATTCCTTCAAAATCCTCACATCGTAGAAAAATACGTTCGTGCAAAAAACAAGCCAGATGGAACCCGCGCAAAAAAGAGCTATTGGGCTGAAAATGACGTAGGTCAAATGTACGGTCCTTCTTACCGTCATGGTAGCCGTGGCTTCAAAGAAATGATTGCTGAGCATGGAGTACTCCCTGTTGCTCGCGCCGCTTTCTTCTTGGATGGATTCACTGATCTTCCAGGCATGCAAGCTAAGCTCGCTCGCAAAACCGCCTAGTAAAACTTCTTGATCTTGTCCTGAAGCCCCGTGGATTCCATAATCTGTTCGGGGCTTTGGGCTATGAAGTCTGGGTTGCGCTCTTCGGCAGTGAAGAGAACCTTGTAGATTTCGGGAACCATGGGCGCCATGATTTCCTTGAAACGAATGGTTTTGGCCAAGTCGATGTAACGGGTAAAGGGCGCGTCCGCTTCTTCAATGGCCAAATCGATTCCCATGGCAGGAATGAGTTCACCGCTTTCGGTCTTCAAATAAGCCAGCACCATTCCGTCTCCACCCAGCTCCTTGGTTTGAATCGGTTCAATAGCCTTTGCCTCTTCTTCTCGGCCGATTTCACGGAGGAAATTGCCCCAGGCTTCCTTAGTACGAGTGAGGTCGCTGACCTGGCAGAATCCGCCCAGACACTTCACTCCATAATACAAGGAAACCAGTAGATAGCAGAGGAACATGCCCGGGAAAATCGTCTTTTCCTCTAGAGCCTGCGCTAGACCTTCGGGCGTCATGGGAGACGTACGCGTGCGGTAGTCGGAAGCCAGGGTTTTGCCGTCTTCGTCGAGGTGCATGTGCACACGGTGATTCTTGTCATCGAGCGCCCAAAACAAATAGGTGCCCCAGTTTTTTTCAGTAGAAAAAGCCCCAGGGATTCCATTGAAGTGCTTGAGCACCAAGGGCGCATACTCGGGATTAAAAAGCAGTTGGTAAATAGCCGAATCGGGATTTTTAAAGTGGTAACGAATCAAGAGCTCGCGCACGATGGTTTCAATTTCCAAGTAAATAAGATCGGGAATAGTGTCGTTGTACGGGTGAAAAAACTTAGGCCATAAATTGAGGTTCACTTTGGCGAGCTGCGCACACAAATCCGGCGTATTTAAAATATCTGGAGTGGCGTAGGTGTTTTCAATCAGTTCCCGCACTCCTTTAGCTCGTTCGGGAGTCACCTCCCCCGTTCTTTCTTTTTTTCCGAGTTGATCCAACGCACGATCCAAATCTTCACGAGTGTAAGAGCGCATACCGTAGGTCACCGCCATTTTTTCTTTATCGCCAAAGAAGGAAAGTTTTTGCAAACTTTGTGAACCTTTTTTATCTCCATGGAATAAAAGCCCGCGAGCGTAGGCTGAAGCATTATTCAAGGAAGTAGAAGCAAACGAGAAAACAATATCGTATTTCAAAATGTTACCGGCTTCCACACAAGGCAACGAAGAAATAATGTTTGAGTTTAAAAAGAACGGATGCTGAAGCGTAGCGTGGTGATCGGTAGTAGAAACCAAGGGAATAGTACGCAGCTGTTCAATCACTTCATCAGCCACCTCTTTCCCAAAACGCTCCTGCGCCAAGTCCTGAACAACGGAAAAAAGTTCCTCCTTTCGCGCATCCAAAAGAGGGCTCTTGTTCACATCCAAAAAGTCCTTCGTGTAATCAAAGAGATTCTGCTCCCCATGTTTTTTCATGATCTCACCCAGAATGGGTCTACGTTCCCAGATCGCCTGCCAAATGGTATCTAAAGTGGTCATAAAGCTTGGATGTAGCTTACTCATTTTTATTAAAAAAGCAACGGTCTCAGTTTTTGTAAAGCGGCGTAGCGCATCCCCACGCACAGATTTTGTGACCGTAATGAAGGGCGTAGCTACCTGGCCCGGAAACTTTTCCTGTTCGCTTAAAACGCACGCCTCCATTTCCATCGTTGCAATCAAAATGCCAGCTCTCCCTGCCAAACGGCAACATACCCACTTTGTCCGCAAGCGCTAAAACCACGCGACGATTGTCCCGAATCTCATTCCAAATCTCATTAAAGTATCCCTCATCCTCTAAAAACCGTTCCGTATCCACTCCGCAAGAAGACAAATAACGATGCAGTATTTCGTCTTCCTTCACTCTTTTTTTATAATACTTTTTTCGACGGCTGATGAGACCAAGACGGTGTTTTTTAAACTCAGGAATTTTCTTAAATAAGGTTGCAACTTTAGTCTCAAAATAGGGGAAAGCGGCCACCACACCCTGAGTATCCACAGGCACACCCATATTCACCATCTCTCCGCTTTCTGTTTTTATCCACTCCAAGTCCACTACCCCACCCGTGTTGTGAGCCGTGAGCGAGTAGGGGTCGAGCGCTAAATCTATAAGTCCAAAGTTGGCCGCCGCAATAATGAGCCGCAGTGGAGTACCTTTGGGAAATTTTGATCGGTCAAAATCCATTCGCAGAGGCGCGTAGCAAAAGAACTGGTCAGCCACCCCAATAATTTGAAGCAGAAGTTTTTTATCCTCCCTAGAAGCTCCCTTGGTAATGGCGTGCATCAACAACTTCTTGAATTCCAGGAGATTCAAATCTTCATACATATAGAGCACTTCAGAGACTCCCCAACAAAAACCTTTCCGCTGAACTTCCATAGGACGGTAGGCATCCGTGATACGAATTCGCCACCCCACTTCTTGAAGCAAGCGATCGTATTCCATGCACTGAAGCAGTGCCGGTTTGCGCAAAAACAAACGGTCATCACTAGTAAAACCCTGGGCATAGTACATAGAGCGAGTGAGCAGCTCGTCACCCACCTCCACCAGGGGATCATGACTCCCTTTTTTCAAAAGATCTTCATCTGTATGCATAGTACGAAAGTCGATTACTTCATCCATGTCCTCCCCAAGAGGCAAACCGCTTTTATTAAAACCATAGAACGGCGGCGTGAACTTGCTGAGTTTCTTATGTAGGACTTTTGCCATAAAGTTATTCTAACGGTTTACTCCTCACGCATGCTATAGTAATTTCTTCTCAATGTTAAACAGATGAATCATCTGAATGAATTGCCAGCCGTTCGTGAAGGGAATCTTGCAATAGCACATTCTCTTGGGGACGTCCGCTACCTGCTCTACAGTCCGCACGACCATCACAACACAAACGACGATGACCCGTATGGAATTAAGCAAATCCCAAGTGAAATCCTAGCACGCCTGGGCATAGAAGAAAGCCTCTTAAGGGATTACTTCGAATCGGAACGAGACAAAGGTATAAATCCTCTTTGCAGAGCTATTTTGGAGCGAGTACCTGGTGGGCTTTTAGTAAATGCTCAAATAAATCGTGGGGTTGTGAATGCGAATAGAAATCCTGGTGCAGAAGCATTGGCGCCCATTTGGACTCCGGAAGCTTTTACCGCAGTAGAGGCTCCACTCTTAGCCATTCACAAGTCCCAGATGGCTGCTTACCGACAAATCGTAAGTACTCTGAATACAGAGGTACCCATCCTCCACATGCACAGTATGGATATTTCTGGACCCAAACCAGGTACAAGGCCCCCTTTGAGCAGAGAAAATTTTCGCACATATGTGGAAGCTCAAGGGCTAGCACCCGATCAAAGACTTCCTCGCGTTCAAGATTTAATCACGGGAAAGACAGGTGGCCCTTACTTGGCAAATCGCTTAATGAACGAAACGCTACAAACCCTTTTTGACGAACATGGAATAGCGTGGAAAATGAATGGAACGTATGACACTCACGAAGGTTATCCGGACTATGACGACATGCTCATGTATCCAGATCGAGTCACCGCTCCCGATATCACCAAAGACCAATTGTGCCGCGCCGTGGGCAGCACTTTTGATTCTCGAACCGCGGTGGTGGATCCTGAGCGAGTGGCTTTTATGGCGGAC
>CAYHHJ010000006.1:0-16233 GCA_964356405.1 uncultured Candidatus Peribacteria bacterium
CTCACCATGCCGGCAGGGTGGGTGCAATCTTCCGGCGATGATTCGATCTTGATTTACGAAGAAACTAGCCGAGGCCTGAATTCTTTTTCTGCCGTGGGATTCTCCTATGATGGATCGGCGTCCACGGAAGAAAAGATTGCAGAAACGCGTAAAATAACGAGCAATGTTTACTACGAAAAATATTTTAAAGATGACCCTGTAAGCACCTTGCTGCACGAAGGCCTCGAATTCACTTCTTTTGGAACCACCTACACCATGATCTTGGATAGTGAAGTGAGCGACGGAACCAACGTTTATCCGGTAGGAACCGAGCAGTGGGTTTTTGTAGATCACTCGCGCATATTGCGCTTTCAGGGGAGCTGGGAGAAAGGCAATGCCGAGGCCGAAAACACGGTGATAGATATTTTATTCTCCGTGACGGTGGACTGACCGAGAAATTCGCTTGCCTGAAGCCCTTTCTCATGTTAATCTCCGCCTGCTTTTATTCTGTCTTTCAGCCTTATACGGAGCAAAATTTGCTCCCCTAATGGACTGGAGGGTTACCCCAAACAGCACATGAAATATGAAATCATGCTGATTCTGAGTCCTAAACAAACGGACAAGGAAATCGAAAAAAACCTCAAGGAAATCAAAGGAATCGTGACCGAAAATGGTTACGCTATTGTTGATGAAGACCTCTGGGGAATGCGCGAAATGTCTTACCCAATCAAGGGAAGCAGCAAAGGTTACTACGCTTTATACAATTTCGAAGGTGAACCAGCAGGATTGCCTGCCATCCAAAAAGACCTCAACCTCCAGGTTGGACTTTTGCGATACATGGCTACCAAGGTTCCAAACGACTACGTGATGATGCGTTACGACCCACTGGTTACGACCGGAAACGCAGCTAAGCTCAGCACACCTGCTGAAGAACTCAGCAAGAAAGTACGCAGCTCAACTCGTACTCCTGCTGCAAAAGCGTCCGCTAAAGAAACCGAAGACGCTCCTAAAGAAACTGAGAAACTCGATGCAAGCCTCAAGGCCATCATCGAAGATAAAGACCTATAACCTTAACACTACTGTATTATGCGAAGCGTAAATAAAGTGATTCTCATCGGGAACTTAACCCGAGACCCTGAACTCAAGACCACTACTAGCGGACAATCCATTGTGACGCTTGGTCTCGCAACGAACCGTCAATGGACCACTTCTAGCCGTGAAAAACGCAGCTCTGCCGAATTCCACGAATGTGTGGCTTGGGCTAAGCTCGCTGAAATCTGCCGCGACCACCTCCGAAAGGGAATGCTCGTGTACGTAGAGGGATACCTCAAGACTCGAAGCTGGGACATGGAAGACGGAACTCGACGTTTCCGAACCGAAATCGTTCTCCAAGATATGATCATCCTCGAAAAACGTAAGGATGGAGAAGATGATTTTGTACCTGATGCCGACGGTCACAGCATGGGTGCTGAACCTGAAATGATGCCTATGGGTGACGAAGGAGCTGCTCCTTCTGCTGCCGCATCTGCACCTGCTGCTTCCGGTGATCTCACCGCAAGCATCGACGATGATAACATGTTCTAACCCTACTAATTAAACGACACCATGACGAAAAAAGTAAAAGTTCAGAAAACCGCTCGACCAGCGCTTCCAGCGTTCATCGACTACAAGGATCTCGCTACGCTCCGTGCGTACCTCTCCGTGTTCGGTCGCATCGTTCCTCGGTACTACACCGGTGTGAGCTTGAAGCAGCAAAAACAGCTTTCTCTAGCCATTAAACGCGCTCGAGAAATGGCTTTGCTCCCCTACACTCGCAAGATTTAATTCCGCGATAAATTCACAAATAAAAAGGCCTCCGAATGGGGGCTTTTTTGCAGATAAAAAAGTTCGTCAGAAAGGCAGACTCTCCGCTTCTCGCCGGGCGTTGTAAAAAACCGCCATCTGTGGTAAAATAATAAGATAAAAATAAAAACAAATCCCGTATGGCATACGAAAAGGATACCCTCGGCGGAGCCGAGCATGCTCCTGTTACCCCAGCTGCTGCGTTCGACGAAGTGATTTTGGGTTGGATCGCTCCTGAGTACGTTCGCTACCAACGCGGATGGCTTTGGTTTGTTATGCTGGTGCTCCTCAACGGAGGCCTTGTGACCTACGCCTTTTTTACAGAGTCCATCAGCATGATGGTCGTTTTCTCGGTGTTGCCACTGGTGCTTTTGCTGGAACACCGCAAGAAACCCAAGGCCGTGGAGGTCATTTTCTCACACTACGGAGTGAAATTTGGAGTCATTCGTTTGCCTTACAGCAGCATCAAGTCCTTTGCGGTGCTGCACAATCCACCGGTATGTGATGAATTACACCTGATGACCAACCGAAAATCGCACCCCGAAATGGTGATTCCGCTGATGGGCATAAATCCATCGCTGGTCCGCCACTTCCTGGTGACTCAACTCCCTGAAATGGAGGGTAAGGAACTTGGTTTCCTTGATGCAATCGTACGTATCCTTCGCCTTAATTAACAGCTACACCAACGTCTTATGGCAATATCTGATTCCTACAACCCAACCGACGCTTTCCACCGCGAGCTTGATGCTCAGGAAATCGACGCCAAGAAACAGCTCGACATGACCTTTGAGCAAAAAATGTCTTGGTTTGAACGCGCTTCCAGTGACTGGGCTCAAGTAGCTGCGAACCGAATTCCGGCTGTGCTCCACTCGAAGGCAGATCAGGTGACCGATGAAATCAGAAAAATCGAAGAATCACAGATGGGCGAACTGGATGACGTTGAGAAGGTACTTCTGAAAGAAATTCAACAGAAAACCTTTGGGCATGTACAGGAACGAGTGCAGCTCATGGTGGAAATAGCCGCTATGCAGGCAGAAAATGAACCGGTAGGAACCGATAAAACGGTTTCTTCTGATTCTGAACTCGCAAAACTCCGTGAAGTAACGACTTTGATTGAACGAATTGATGTCCAGCAGATGGTTTACCAAGCCTTGGATAAAAGGCCAGACCTGCAAACAAAATATCTGGAAAGCGTGGGACGAAAATTTCCAACCGATTTCTACCCAATTCTCCAAAAAGCCAACGCTCATGAGAACCTGGACGACAAAGACATCACACTCCTGATGGAACAGGTGCGCAACTTGGGAGGCAATAAAGAGGCCATGGCAAAAAGTTCAGTGATGGTGGTGCTCGGACTCATTTCACCAATGGACCGCACCGCTTTGCTCACAAAAATGGCTGAGCAAGATTCCTTCCCTAACTTTGAACAGATTTTGCTGAGCATGGTGACTACCACGTATGTGAGCTCGCTTCAGGCAGCTCAAGCTTTGGATGCCCGCAAAGCCTACTTGGAACAAAAGAAAACAACGACCAAGCGCAAGGAAGATAAGGTGATTGATCAAGAGCTCGCGCACTTGGATGGAACTCGTACGATTGTGGACAGTGACCAGATGAAAGAAACGCAAAAAGCGGCTCTCACTATGCGTGCAGAAGCCTCAAAATTCTACGGTTCCCGCATGTACGGACACAAAAACTTCGCTGCAGATTTTCTCACGGTGAAAGGTATTGGATCCTTCCTCCTCGCTGCAAATGGAGCAACGACCATGTTCTTCAACTTCGCCATGGATCCCCTCGGTTTTCCTACCAATTCCATGTTCTGGTTGGGAGCTGCAGAAGCCGGTGCTGGTTTGCAATGGGGACATGGGATGGGAGGACTTATGCGCACACCTGAAGAATGGGCAGCTGATTTGATCAAAGGCAGCAACGAAGAAAAAGACGACCGCATGAGTGAATACACCGAAGCTATGAAGATGGACATAAACAACTCCTACCGGGAAGCCCACTTCTACGCCACCTACGCAGAACGAATTGTGGAGGTCCATAAGGCTAAAAAACCAAAATTTCCAGACCGAACGGTGCCCATCACTTTAGCCGACATTGGGGTAAACAAAAGAGAAGATTTACCTCAGGACTTCCGCAATTTATGGGATCACAAAGATAAGCTCGAAGCAAAAATCTCTGAATGGGCGGAAGACTTTTCTATGGTCAACGTGGAAAAAGGACAGAAACTCACCGGATGGGTTACGCAGCGCGAGTTCATTGAAAAAACTCGTGCCGATGTAGGCGAACCTCCTATGGTATACGCACCGCTTCCCTACTTTGAATACAAAGAAACCACTGAACAATGATGTTTTTAGATACACAAAATCAATTCGACCCGGAACTTTTAGAGCCAGCTTACGCTGAGGCCTACGCTGCCTTTGCGGAAGAAAACAAAGAAGTGCTCTACACCTGGGGTAAAGAAGACATCGCTCGACGTTTCAGCGACTACCTTTCCAAAAAAGTAGAAAAAGACTTGGTGACCTTGATTGAAGCCAGTCCAGCCGATGAAGCAAAAAAGAAGCAAGATCTAAGTTTGGCTAAGCGTGGACAACTCTTGCTCGTAAGCACGGATGACGGGAAAAATTTCGATCAATACTTGACCATTGAAGATGCCAAACGAGTGAATCCTTTAGCTTACCAAATCCTTTCACCTACGTTCCGCAGCAACACAACCAACCTGATGGAAGTGGTGGGAGAACAAACTTTGCTGCACGTGGTTTCTACCATGAACCAAAATTTTAGCAGCGTGAATGCCGCCGAAAAAACCATCTGGTCGGTTAAGGAAGCGACTTTGAAAAATGGAGTGGTGCATGTGGAAGTGAGCCGCACCTCATCAAACCCGGAAGCTTTGGAAGACGCGGATCATAAATACGACATCGAGGTGGATCAAGACCCTGACTTGCCGTTGGTTTACGATGAGATGGACAAAAATGGAAATAAAAAGAGCTTCGCAGAAACTCAGTTGCCGAGCGAATATGGAGAAGCCAAGCCGGACCCTACTTTGCAAATGCCTTCACCGGAAGAGGTACTGATCAGTGGAATTGCGAATAATGATGACGGTAGCCAGGCAGCTAAAAATGCTGTGCTAGTCACCGGTTTAACCATGCTGGCTTTGCAGGAAGCAGCGGCGCACGCTTCACCGGAACAACGAGCGCGTGAGGCAGCAGCCTTAGCTAAATCCAGGATTGAAAGGCCGATGGCAACGCCTGAGACAGGAGATGCTTTCAATGTGACCGCTGCAAAGGCGGCGGTGGCAGCGCGCTTCGCGCGCCAAAACCAGGCTAACAAAACCAGCCAAGAACACGAAGCCGCTCGTATTGAGCACAGCAAAATAGAGAAAAACACCGTGCACGCTAAAAAAGAAGCAGCTGAAAAAAAGAACAAAGAACGCTACAGCGCCGATCAAAAAAAACTCGCTCGAAATTCGGCTGCTGGTGCAGGAGCCGCTGCTGCACTCGCTGGTTTACTGGGCAGTACGAGTGTTTTTGTAACTATCTTTTCATGAAAAAACTTATGCCACTCATTATGCGCTTCCTAAAAAACAAAGCAGTACTTCTGCTCTTGGTTGCTGTGGTCGCCGTGGCTTTCATGCCTCACGTGGCACTTGCCGCCGAAACCGCGGACAAAGGTGAAGAAGTGGCGCAGCAGCTGGCCAAGCTCCTCTCCATTGCGATGCAGTTTTTGAACGCCTTGCTCTGGCCTGTTCTTATTATAATTGGAGATCTAATGAAGACCGACCTCATATTGGGGCCAGCTATGGAAAGTACGCTTAAGGCGATTTGGGTGCCGGTTCGTGACCTCGTGAACATTGGTTTTGTGGTGGTGCTTTTGGCGGTCGCTTTTTACAACGTATTAGGAATAGGCGGCGGAGAAGGTGACTTGGCTCTTAAGACCGCTTTGCCAAAAATTATTATTGGACTCGTGATTGTGAACTTCACTTTTGTGGCTGGGAAAGTGGTTATCGATTTGACCAACGTGGCCACCACGGCCGTGTTTGCCCTTCCAGAACTGGCCGCCGAAGCGGGAGACGACACGCAATATGACTTTAGCGCCGTGACCACCAAGTTTAAAATCAATGTGTGTTATAAGAAATTCTATGAAGACACCGGTAAGCACGATTCATGGGATGCCGACGTTCCCGATGACGTAAAAAAACTGCCTATTTATACCAAACTCTTTTGTACAAAGAGCACCACGGACGGTACCTATGATGAGCTCAATGGAGTGCTCGCTGCCCGTTACTTCACGGATCTCAACGCCAACAACATTGGTTTGGTTATGGCCGTGAACATGGGTGGGCTGAGCAACTTAGGTATATTAAAGGAGGAAGGAATCGAAAATTTCACGGATCTCACGGTGAGCTTTGTGTTTGCGGTGGTGATGTACGCTGTCTTTGCCGTCTCTTATATAGTACTGGGATTGGTGCTCATCACCCGCTTGGTGGTGCTGTGGATAGCCTTGGCCCTTTCACCCCTCGCCGTACTCACGTATGTGGTGCCTCAAATTAAAGAAATGACAGGAGGAGCCGGCGATTTTGCCCAAAAAGTAGTCAAGCATCTCATAGCGCCGATTATTATTGGAGCCACCATGAGCTTGGGATACATCCTCATCTCTGCCTGGGACGGGCTTGCCGGAAACTCAGCTCTTAGCATCGGCGGATTCGAAGCCGACCAAGTGATTTCCACGGAATTCCTCATAAACGGAATCAAAGATCTACCTCATTTCATCATCGCCATCGCCAGCATCGTGATTGTATGGACCGGAGTATTTGCCGCCGCCAACGACACCTATGCCAGCGTCTTTACGAAGGGTATTGAAGAATTCGGAGGTAAGGTTAAAGATTTTGCGTTCAAATTGCCAATGGCCATTCCTACAGTACCTATTGGTGTGAATGCGGATGGAACTGAACAAAAAATGTCCATTGGTGCCCTTAAGATGATGGGAGGTAGCATGATGGACGGCGTGCTTCACGACTCTTGGAATCAAAAGCAAATCAGTGATCTTAAGGCATCTGGAGCTACTATCTTCGGAATGCCAATTCCTGGGGGCGAAAATCAGAACCCTCTGGCCAATGCTGCCAACTTAATTGATGAAAGTAAGAATGCAGACATTGACTACGCTCGTGCCAACACTATGGCAAAAAACCTTATTGCGATGGTGAATGGTTCAAGCAGTCTGACAGGCGGTGCTAAGACTAGATTACTCGATGACATAAAAACAGTGCAACAAAGTTTTGAAAAAGGAACTGCAACAGACCTAAACGCCTTCACCGACATCATAACTGCACATAGTGCTGAAGACCTTGGATTCCAGAAGACAGCAGACAAACAAACCGTTTCCGATAATCTAGGTGGAAAGACCTTAAGAAGAGCCAACGCACCAGGCTCTGGGACGCCTACGCCTACGCCTACGCCAGTTCCTGCTACTACGGTTATTGCAAACTTAAATACACAGATCACTGCACCTGCGGTAACGGGTGCCTTAAGTCCAATCACCACGGCCGCTCCTACACTACCTGCAGGCACTGCTGCCACGGGTGCGACGAACTTGGTTACCCAAATGGGGTTAGCACAATCGGCTGTGAGCACTCTAAATACGACTCATACACCGGCAGACCTTACCCGAGCAAAAGCCGCAGTAGACGCAGCTTTAGCAACGGCTGGTCCATTGAGAACGGACGCAGGTCTCACACCAGCTTTACAAGGAAACGTGGTCGCCCTGCATGCTCAACTCACCGATATGAAAGCAAAACTAGATCCAATAACTCTGCCTTAAAAACGCTAACTTTACAAAAATAAAAATAGATGGTACAATCACCCTCCTACGGTCAGAGAACCATGGATAGAAGTGATTGTGAGAAGGAAGTCCGCCCAGCGTAAAGCTGAGCTACTCCCTCCTCTCGCCCCTCGAGAGGGCACCATCACCCCCAAGCCATGAGAATCTGTAACCTCGCCAATTCGGTCCCATACAAAAAAAATCCATTCCATGGACGGGAACTGATTTGTTTTGCAAATCCCAGCACACCCGGTGGACCTGCGGAAGCAGGAGAAAAAAATGAACCCGCTCCTTTGGCGGTAAAACTCCTAGACGTTGCTCCCGGAAAACAAGGTGAGCCAAACGATTTGATCGAGCGTCACGAACGTTGGGTTAGCATATTGGGCCCTTACCATCAGATTCAGGTTAATATCACCCACTTGCATGAGGTGAGAAAGCAATTGAGTGATCCTAATTTGGTAAACAGTCCGGAATTTCAGGCACGTCTGCAAACCTACTTGGCATCGGAATATAAAAAGATGGAGAGCGTTTTGGGTGTTTTGCCCAATGTAGAAAACTCTCTCACGGACAGTATTCGAAGGAATGCCAGCAATCAATTCAATGCAGATCGAGTGGGAGCATTGTCAGATACCGATCGTCTCATTGCTGCACTCACCAAACAGCGCAAAATTGAACTGGCCAAGGTGGGTGAAGCCTTGAAAGAAGACTTGAAGCAAAGAGCCGTAGGTCTGCGTGAAAAATGGAAAGACCATCCGCCTCATGGTTATGAAGAATATCAGGCTGGTTGGCTGGAGTACTGTGATTCGCTTGTAAAAACTATTGAAAATCAGAATCTTTCTGCTTTGGACGACGGTACTACAAATTCACCCGTAGGAAGTGAACTTTTGAAGGAAGCGGAAGTGTGGTGGGACAAGTTGTCTCACATGGAAGACAGCTATGCGGATTTCTGCCGTCAAGACACCAGCCAGTTCACAGATACAAATGTCAAAAAAGTGTTTGAAGCGTTGAAAGAAAAAAGAAAAACTATTCTGAGCGATAAAGTGGTGAGCGACTTTCAAAATGCTGCTGATCAAGTTTTATCAAAAGGAGCTGAGACTAGAGCCCTCATCGAAGGAAAAATCAGCCAGCTTAAGGGGGATCCTCTTAGTGAACAAGATGTAATAACTCTGGAAAAAACGCTCACGCAGTTGGACGAAAAAATGCTGGATCTGCGTGAAAAAAAGAACATAAAGCAGGCTGTGGATGAAGTTTTCAACAGTAAGGACGAGTGTGCGCGTTTTACAGTGCCTGTAACTCCTGAGACCCCAGAAGGTTTCATCATTATTCCAAAAGGCTTGGAGGGCCAAGTCGACGCTTTAGGGAAAGTTCCCCAATCTACGGATGGCCGTCGTCAGACGATTCGAAGCATGTTGGAATCGATGGAGGCAGCGGAGAGAAATTTTGGAAAGTACAAAGAATATGCCGATGTGACGCTCCCCCAAGCGCTGATAGACATGGATCTTTTCCAAAAAGGATTAGATATTGATGTGGGCGAGTCAAGGAGAGAAATCATACTCATCAACCCTTTCGCTACGCTCGGGCACATCTGGCATTCATACAGTGAAGCAGTGAAGGGAAACGTTGAAACCAACGAAAAACGTGGAGCAGGGTTTTTTCAAAGAGACGCGACCAAAATTTTTAACCACATGGATAAAATTCCGGTCGTTGGTAATCTTTCCGTGATTAAATCACTCACGGAACTCTCCGTGAATGGAGCGGTGGAGGCGGAACACGCCGAACACCACCGTATTGGTGAGTACGAAAAAAGTTATGAAGCCGTGCCGCCCGACCACTTGGCTCATATGGCGGAAGAAGCCAGTGACGAATGGGAGTTGCAGGGTTGTTTGAAAGTTTTGGCCAAAGCGGGACGCATCAACTGGAATGCAGAGTGGCTGTTTAAAGCCTTGAATAAATATCAAAAAAAGGTTCATCTCCCTGAAGACCGTCACTGGCACATGCGTAACATCACGGAGTCGAATGAATTGATGCGTCAGGCCTTTGTTTACATCTATCGTGATGAAGACGTTTACCGAAATCTGCGTAATACCAATCTTTCGTCTTACGAAAGCAAAATGGGGGATTACAACAAGCAGTGGGGAGGTATCGCCGCGCAAGATGGGGCTTTGAAAAAACGAGGAGAAGAAATTCTGGCTCTGTACGAAAGCGACCATAAACGGGGGGTCCATAACTCAAAAGCGAATCCAATCGAATTCGAGTCAATTATTCGTTATGGAGTGGAACAAGGAAAGATGAAGATGGAAGACCGTTTGAACCTTTTGGTTCGTGGGGTCGCCCTAGGACTCTTGTCCTTTGATCGTGGTATAAATGCAACCGATAAGAATAACAATTATCCTCCCTACGACTTTTTTGAAACCGCAACGGGTCGTTCCGGGAAGCCAACCTACGATGATGTGCTCGAATGGGCGGAATACGCGAAGTCGCCAGAAACCTGGGATTACTTCATGCACAAAGCGGATGGAGTGATGAACAACAACAAGGTGAACGAGCGTTTGATAAAAACCATGACGCAGGGTTCTCACCGCTTGGATCACGACGATGCAGCGGGTATCGCCGGTTATCTTACTATGGATATTACAAAGGACTTACTTAAGGTAAAAACCCAGGGAGGTTATGGTATGCCGGTAACCGGTCTTAAGAGTTTATCTACAGGTAATGAATTCTGGCTTCGTATGTTCTCGGAAGAATATGAGAAACGCTCACCTGCAGACCGTAAGAATGAAATGATCCGTTTTGCCTCCCAATTCATGATGATGGATGGAATTATGAACGAAAGGGCATTTAAAGGACAAGACTTCTACCGTTTGAAAGCCGGTCCTGACCGAAGCGATCCCCCACGTTTCGATCGTGGAGGTTATGCCAAAGTATTTAAGGTAAAGGGTGACTATAACGTGAAAGCCGGAACGGCAGACATCATTTCCTATGTCGCGGGAAAAATCGCCATGTTGGATCCTGAAGAACCTCATTTGCTTCAAAAGATGCTCAAAAATGAGATCAAAACGGACACTCAAGCGAAAGAGATCTGTGCACAGCTCGAAGCACAGAGTGGAGGCAAAATGTTCGACGGATCTCCCCCCACAAAAATTGATGACCTTTACGCTGCTTTGCCCAAATACTTTGAGTACATTCTCGAAGACCCTACAAAGATGGAGATAATGACAGCTTCCATTCGGTCAGAGCACAATGTTCATACTCACGATATGGATCATGACCTGCATCATCCCATCGAGCACATTCGAGAAGCTGCTCGAGAAAGAGGGCGCACTGGAATTGAACCTCCTCATAAGGAAGAAAAAACTCCCAAGCCAGCGGCCGGTGGCGCATCAACTGGTTCAACACCGGTAGGCGGTGGACCAAGCTCCAGCGGATCCACCCCTCATTAAGCCTCCACGCTTTCGGGGCTCTCCGGTAAGCGGCGCTCGCGGATTTCTTCCGCAACTTGCGTCACAAAAGCATCCAGTTTAATGGGTTCCTGTTTTTTGGTGTGGTAATTGCGGGCTGCCACCGTTTTGTCGGCCACTTCTTGTTCTCCCACCACCAGCATCCAAGGAATCTTGCGCTTCTCCGCGCCTCGGATTTTTTTACCAAGACTCTCGGCGCTGTCGTCGGTTTCCACACGCACATTCGCAGCCTTAAGAGCAGCTTCCACTTCACGCGCGTAGTCTAGGAATTTATCAGAAACCGGCAGTACAATGGCCTGCACAGGCGAGAGCCACGTGGGGAAGGCACCGGCAAAATGTTCAATCAAAAATCCTACGAAACGTTCGTGCGTTCCGAGCGGCGCGCGGTGCACGCAGAGCGGAGTTTTTTCTTGTCCATCGCTGTCTATGTAGGTGAGGTCAAAACGCTTAGGAACCGCGAAGTCGAGCTGGTTCGTAGCGAGCGTGAATTCACGGCCAATCGCAGACCACACTTCCACATCAATCTTAGGTCCGTAGAACGCCGCTTCACCCGGTGCTTCCACAAAGTCGATGCCGGCTTTGATCATCGCATCGCGTACTTGTGCTTCGGTTTGAATCCAGAGTTCCGGCTCGTTCACAAATTTCTTTCCAAGTCCTTCTTCATTGTGGAGCGAAAGTCGCATCACCATTTTTTTGATGCCGAAAATCTTAGAATAATTCTTGTACAGTTCCATCACTTTAATGAACTCGCTTTCGAATTGCTCCGGCGTGCAGTAAATGTGCGCGTCATTCATACACAGCGATCGAACACGCATCAGCCCAAACAAAGCTCCGCTATCTTCGTAGCGATAACAGTGCCCGTATTCCGCGAGACGAATCGGCAAATCACGGTACGACCGCGTCTTGTGCCCATAAATCAAATGGTGGTGCGGACAGTTCATCGGCTTCAAATAATATTCTTCGTTGTCCATCACCATTGGCGGGAACATGGTCTCCGCGTAATAGGGAAGGTGCCCGGACTTGTGGTACAAAGAACCCTTGGTAATATGCGGAGTTCGCACACGGCTGTACCCTCCATCAAATTCCACCTGCTTCGCCAGTTTTTCGAGTTCCTCCACAATGGTCGCTCCATTCGGCAGCCACAGCGGCAAGCCGGCTCCCACTTCTTCGCTGAGCATAAAAATTTCGAGTTCCTTCCCAAGTTTTCGGTGGTCACGTCGTTCCGCTTCCACCATCATTTTCAAATACGCATCCAGCTCTTCCGGCGTCTCAAACGCGAGCCCATAAATACGCGTCAGCTGAGGATTTTTCTCGCTCCCACGCCAATACGCGCCGGCAATTTTTGAAAGCTTGAAGGACTTAGGATCAATCTCCGCTTTCATGTTGTCCACGTGTCCTCCACGGCACAAGTCCCAATAATTCCCAGATTTGTAGAACGTAAGAGTCTGCCCTTCACTAGAAAATTCATCGATCAGTTCACACTTAAACTCATTGCCTTCAAATTCTTTCTTCGCTTCTTCCTTGCTGAGCTCGCTGCGTTCAAACGTCGTCCACGTTGGCAAAATTTGTCGCATCTTTTTCTCAATTTTTGGCAAATCCTCCGGAGTGATGGGCTGCTCAAACTCAAAGTCAAAATAGAACCCGTTGTCGATGGCAGGTCCAATGGTTCGCTTGGTGTTTGGCCACATTTCCATAACGGCCGCCGCCAAAAGGTGGGCGAGCGAGTGCCGCATGTGCGATAGCTTTTCGGAAGATTCTTGATGCATAGAGGGGAAGGGTTCGCCTGCCAATAAGTGCGATTACACTAATCGAGAAGCCATAAAAAAACAAATTGTAATTTATGGAAGGGGCTTGGTCGGGAGTTTTTCCTATTCTTGAAAAGTTTTCCAAGATGATTTATAATAGTAAAGACGATCCTAGCGATGAGAAACCATCTCGGATAAAAGGCCCTCTTCGTGAGAGCCTTTTATTTTGTCAGTGGTGGACCCGCGGGGAGTCGAACCCCGGTCGCTTAGGTTGACGATCCTAGCGACGGATGCCAATCCCAGGCCCACAAAACACTGACTCACCTGTTATAACTGACCGACCTTTATAAAAACCTGAAATATTTCTGAATTTTTTATGACATTTCGCGCATTTCTCACTGTGCAAATGTGCAAAACTTCGCCGTACTACTAAGTAGATCTAACCTGTTAACTTATTCCTGGGAATAAGCCTGAACCTGTAAATTCCTTCCTAGGAAATTTCTGCAAAACTAGTTACACTTCGGCTGATGAAACTCAAATGGCTTAAGCTTGAACATTTTCGCAATTACGACGCCCTGGAACTCCAGCTCGATGCACCCGTCACGGCCTTTGTGGGCCTCAACGCTCAGGGCAAAACAAACCTCCTCGAAAGCATCGCATTCCTCGCGCTCGGAAAATCCTTTCGTGCCAGTAAGGCTATGGAAACCCTGAAGTGGGATCGTCCGCACGGACGGATTCGCGCCGGGGTGGAACGAAAAGGCAAAGAAACTTCTCTGGAAATTTTCCTCCAGCGCGACCCGGACATTAAAAAAGTTAAAAAGCAGTCAAAGTGGACAAGCCCAAAGAATTTTATTGGCACCCTGCGCGCGGTGCTTTTTACGCCCGACCATCTGGATTTAGTGACCGGCAGCCCACAAGCCCGCCGCCAATATTTGGATCGCCTGCTCATCCAAGTGGACAAAAATTATCTCGAGGCGCTAACCAATTACCAACGCATTCTCAACCATCGCAACGCCCTGCTCAAGCGCATTCAATTTGGTCGCGCTCAGGAGTGGGAACTGGACATGTGGGATATCCGCCTGGTAGAAGAAGCCCTCAAAATCTGGGAAATCCGTGAACCTTTCATGGCCTTCCTCAAAAAAACACTCGAAGAAAACTACGATTCCATAGCAGGGCAGGGCAAAGTGCTCACGCTGGAGGCCCGCCTCACCAAAGATCGTTTCGAAGAACGCCTCATTGCCCACCGCAGCGGAGATGTACAGACGGGTTCCACGTCGCTCGGCCCGCATCGCGACGATTTCACTCTTTTCCTCCAAGATAAAGAACTCGCGGAATCAGGTTCGCGCGGCGAACAACGCAGCGCCGTTTTGGTGCTCAAAATCGCCGAACTAAAGTACATCGAAGAAAAAACCGGCGAAAAGCCACTGCTCCTCCTGGACGACGTCTTCTCCGAGCTCGACGAAAAACGCCAAGAAAAACTCGGAGAACTCCTGCAAAACTACCAATGCATCCTCACTACCACCTCTCTAGACCACGTAAAGGGTCTAAAGGAAGCGAAGGTGTACACCGTGAGTGAAGGCGCGCTGAAGGCTTAACAGTCTTGTTCGGAACTCTATTTTATGTTATAATTAACAGATAGATTCGAACCAAATCTGATGCGCATTCTGGCCACCATACTTCTCGCGTGCATACCTGCCATAATCTGGGGCTTCATCTTCTATAAAAAAGATGAGGTGTTCCGGCCCAAGGCCAAGCAAACCTTCCTTTTGGGGATGACCGCCGTAATCCCTATTTTGCTCTACAAATGGAGCTGGAATTACCTGCCTCAAATCAACGTTTTCAACTACACCAACAATTTCCAGGCGGACATTTTTGATTTCACACCGTATCTGTATTTACCAGTGGGAACTCTGCTGGCTTTTATGTTTGTGGGAGTGATTGAAGAGTACATGAAACATCTTGTGGTGATGCGCGCTGACCGTGGATTTTTCCGCAATATAGACGATGCGATTGAGTTCTCCATCATCGCCGCCCTGGGATTCGCCTTTGTAGAAAACATTCTCTATTTTTACTACATTTGGACCTACCAAGGGTTAGAAATCTTCATGGTTTCCTTTGTGTTTCGCGCTATTTTCTCGACCTTCGCGCACATTCTGTTCTCGGGAATATTTGGTTATTATTACGGTATGGCCTACTTCGCGGAACCGATTTGGTCCGAGGATCAACGTAAGGGCCGACACCCCATCTACAATTTCTTCCACAAAATCATGCACTTCAAGGGCGACCGTGTGTTTGCCCGCGAAAAAATCACCGAAGGTTTGTTCCTGGCCGTGCTGCTCCACGGCGCCTTCAACATTCTGCTGGAAATGAACCTCACTTTCTTCATGATTCCTTTCCTCGTTTTCGGATATTCCTTTTTAGATTACTTGTTCAAACGCAAGGAAAATCTGAAGGCCTACGGATACCTCGTGGGGGAGACCTCGAGCGCCCATGTGCACAAATCTCTCTTGGATGCCGCCATGAAAAAGCGCGCCGTGATGAAAGGCGAAATCGCGAATATTTTGAACCACTAGTATCCGTAAATAGATGGTTTAAGCCTGTCTTGGGTCGATTCAGCGGGAGCCTTTATGCTGAATCTCTCCAAGCAGTCTTTCTCTATTTACGGATCTAGAGTTTCCTTCCTGTGGTCCTATGGGTGGATTTTTGAAACATAAGGGCTCCCGTTGAAGAATTCCACCCATAGGACAAGAACATGGGAAGGAAATTCTAATACAAGATTGCGTAATCTGTTTTTTGCTGTTAAACTCCTCCGGCCGAGAAATTATATTAATTAGCTTTTTTTTGTATGCAAGCAACGAGCATAAAGGTCAAAGGAGCCAAGATGCACAATTTGAAGAACATCGATGTGGAGATTCCGCGCGATAAGCTCACGGTGATCACGGGACTCTCGGGTTCCGGAAAATCCACACTGGCTTTTGACACCATTTATGCCGAAGGACAGCGACGTTATGTGGAATCGCTCTCGACCTACGCTCGTCAATTCTTGGGAGTGATGGAGAAGCCGGATGTTGAGTCCATTGAAGGACTTTCTCCTGCTATTTCCATTGATCAAAAGACCGCGCCGCGTAATCCGCGTTCAACCGTGGGGACCGTGACCGAAATCTACGATCACTTGCGTTTGCTCTTTGCTCGTGTGGGAATTCCGCACTGTCCAAAGTGTAAAAAACCCATCGTTCGCCAAACTTCTACCCAAATTGTGGATCATATTATGTCCATGGGTGAGGGTCGCCGCGTGCTTTTGCTGGCACCGATGATGCACGGACGCAAAGGTGAACACACCGCGATTTTTGAAAAAATTAAGAAGGAAGGATTCGTACGAGTACGTGTGGACG
>CAYHHJ010000007.1:0-15374 GCA_964356405.1 uncultured Candidatus Peribacteria bacterium
AGACAGCAAAGTTAAAGGTTTCCGAAAGCAGTTCCCGATTATCCACTTCTTTTTTGAAGTAAGCATTTTGATTGATTCGTTTTAGAATAAAACTGTCGACTGTCCCCTTGTACTTCACATTTCTTCCCTTGCCTTCTTGGACAAGAATTTTCACTTCTATAAGCACTTGGATATCCCTAAGAACGGTCAACCGTGAGAGTGGTCCAAAAGTTCTCTCTAGATGTTTTTTAATCTGAGCGTTGGATTTGCTTCCGTCTTTTTGAACGTAGGCAAGGATTGACTCCTGTCTTTTGCTGAGCTCCATAATTTAATTGTTACATTCAATAGCCTTAATTGTATCATTTTGGTACAATTAGTCCAGCTAAATGAGCGATATCTCTGCCCGGGCAAACTACAATTTCTGGATCTCTTTCGCCTCGGCGGTCAGACTTCGCATGAGCTCAACCGGGGCCTTTTCACCTGTTAAAATCTCGAAAAGGGGAAAAACTTGGTTGAGAAACCACTGCTCACCGGTGATGGTGTTGGGTACATTCGCCGCCTTGGCTTCTTCCAAAAAGAGGCTGGTTTTTCCGTAGGCTGCATCCATGGCCACTTCCACATGACGCCAGAGGTAATACGGCACCAAAGTAGACTGGCGGTCACCACTGCTGTGCGCGGTGGCGTTTATAATGACATCGGGCTCTTCGCGGATACTTTCTAGGTTCTCAATCGCCTCGATTCCAATGACGTCTGCGAATTCTTTGGCGCGGGCCAGAGTTCGGTTCCAAATGGTTACGTGTGCGCCCTCTTTTTGCAAACCGTAGGCCGCGCCACGCGCGGCCCCTCCTGCCCCTAAAATCAATATGCGCTTGTCCTTTACCTCGGGCATAAGCTCACGCAGCGCGCCCATGGCTCCGAGCCAGTCGGTGTCGTAACCGTGCAGCTTGCCGTCACGGTTCCACACAAAATTCACGGCGTGAATCACCTCCACCTCGTCCGAAGCCTCGTCCAAATACGCAATGGACGGCGTTTTGTACGGCATGGTCGCCACAATCCCTTCCAGCTCACCGCTGCGCACTTTTTCCATCACGCTGGGCAGTTCCTCCGGCTCAATGTCGTGCGTTTCAAACTCCGCGTCGATCCCAGCCGCCTTAAGCGCACCGTTCATCACGGGAGTCGTCAAACAGAATGAGAGCGGGTGCCCTATGATCCAGAATTTTCTCATTTTTTGGCCTTCAAGAATTCATGTAGACCCTCAAGTGCTTTGAGAGCTTCTACCGGCACCATCCAAACCGTAGTGTTGGATGCATCGGAAGAGATGTCGTTGATGGATTCAAGCGTACGGAGGTGAAGCGCCCCTGGAGAATTGGACAGCATTTGCGCCGCCTTGGCGATGTTTTCTGCCGCCATCACTTCTCCTTCAGACTTGATCACTACGGCTCGTCGTTCACGTTCCGCTTCGGCTTCTTTACCAATCGTGCGCTTCATGTCATCCGGAATGATGATGTCCTTGAGCTCCACATTCGCCACATCAATTCCCCATCCACTGGTGAATTCGGCAACGATTTTTTTAATTTTTTCAGAAAGATCTTCACGTTGTGCCAAGAGATTATCAAGGGAAACTTCTCCCACCACATTTCGCATGGTGGTTTGTGCCAACTGACTGGTGGCGTAGTAGAAATTTTCGATGTTGATGATGGCTTTTTGCGCATCGCTAACACGGAAGAACAAAACCGCGGTCACCCCTACGGAAATGTTATCCTTAGTGAGTGATTCCTGAGGAGGCACTTCCACGGTACGCAGACGCAGGTCTACCTTGGTCATGGACTGGAAAACGGGAATGATCAAGCGCCATCCCGGCATCACCACCTTAGAGAATCTTCCAAGCGTGTACTTCACCCCGCGTTCGTATTCGTTAACCTGACGGATGCTGATGAGCAAAAGAACTCCAAGACCGATGAGAATTACTGGCATAGAAACGATTAGAAAAGTAATAAGTTCAACCATAATTATTTAATAAGGTTATTCCAGTTTTTATAAAAGACCTTCTCCTGGATAGAAGTAGAAAGGTCTAGATCATCTGTAAATAAAGTGAGGTAGCTGCCGTACAGCGTGTTGAGCCATTCCACGGTTTTATCTTCATAACTGGTCACCACGGCGTCGGTTCCAAACAAAATGTGGTCTTGGAAGGTGTCGAAGAAAGTTTGGTACGCTTCTTTATTTCCACGGATGGTTTCGAATCCTTCTTTAGCAAATTCCTCGTTTCCAAAGCTGGTGTCTATGTAGAGGTTTGGGAAATCGGTCATCAAGGTGGTGAGCCGAGGTAAATTTTTAGAAGAAAGGCAGAAATGGGGGCAAATCACAGTGAGGTCTGGATTTAGCGTGAGCACATTTCGGAGTTCGCCTTCGTATTCGGCCGTATTCACAGGGAGCATGAGGGGGAAATCCTTTTCTGCAAGCAGGGCGTAGAACTCATTGAGCTTGGCGTCGTCCAAAGGAGTTTGGTGCGCGTAGCTGTACCCGTTGTAGAGCTTCACTCCACTGGCTCCGTCGGCGATGCAGGCTTCCACCGCTTCCGTTCGAAGTGGATCGTTGGGATCGAGCGAACAGAAATACGAGAATTGCTCTGGATATTCTTCCACCGCTGCCTTGAGTGCGGCATTGTTTTCTTCCACTTCTCCTAAAGCGGAGACATCTCCGTCAAAGTACAAAAGGTCTTTTGGAATGGCTTGCAGCACGATGTGCGCAATGCCCGTTGTGGCCATGGTTTGCTGCAGTTTTACAATCTCAGCCACGCTTTCTACGGATTCATGTACGTTCACGATGGGCATTTCTTTGGAACGGAACATTTGGAAAGCAGCGATGATGAGGGCGAGGCCCACCAATCCAGCAATGACGAAGAGGACGGGACTCATCTGCTTACGTGAAGGGGATTTCATGGGGGTGGATTAGTGCCGATAGTATGGCATACTACTCTCAATGAGCAAAATGCATTTAGCGACGGGCATTTGGAGGGGGGCGTACGAGGAGCCCGTGCAGCTCATGAATCAGGTTCACGGGACTACCATTGTGGAGGTTTTTGAGCTTGGTGCGGAGCCCGAAGCGGATGCATTGGTGACGCGCGTTCCAGGCCTGCGCATTGCGGTGAAAACGGCCGACTGCATTCCCCTTGTGATGGCCGACGAGGAGGCGGGCGTGGCGGCAGCGGTACACGCGGGCTGGCGCGGACTCACGGCGGATATTATTCCCAAGGTTTTGGCCCGCTTGGTTTCACTGGGCGCCGACCCGGCCCGTTTGAAAGTGGCGGTTGGCCCTTCACTTGGCGTGGAGTGCGCGGAGTTTTCCGACCCAGTCAGTGAGCTTCCGGAGAAATTTCATTGGGCCATTCAGGGCCGGCTGGTCAATCTGAATGCCATTGCGCGGCGACAGTTGGAAGAAGCGGGTGTTCGGCAAATCGAGTGGACTCCGCTCTGTACGCGCTGCAATCTGGAGTGGCCTTCGTGGAGACGCGACCATACGGATGAGCGCTTTCTCACATGGGTGGAATTGCAAAAATGAGAATTGTTGGTTGATTCACTCCCGGGGGTGAATTCTGAGCCATTTATTGGTTCTGCCAAGGGGTATGGCTTTTCTTCCGGTTTTCTGGCAAAGTATCCCCATGAATTCAGTACTCCGTCTCCTTTTAAGTGCCCCGATTGACTTCGCCGTTGGGGGCCAAGCTGTGATTGAGGGCGTCATGATGCGCTCTCCGCATTATTACATTGTGACGGTTCGTGATCCTGAGGGCAAAATGCAAATGAAGCATGAGAAGTTTTTGAGCATCACTGCGAAGTATAAAATCCTGCGCCTGCCGCTGATTCGTGGGGTGGTGCATTTGGTGGAATCGATGCGCCTTGGATATCGCTCGTTGAATTATTCGAATGAGGTGTTTTTGGGAGAAACCGAAGAAAAAAAGGCGGATCGAGGAAAGTTGATGCAATTTTTTGTGGCGGCGTTTGGGATTGTGTCTATTTTGTTTAGCCTCGCGGTTACTTTGTTTATGCTCAAAGTGCTTCCGCTGTGGATCGCCGGACAAGCTGCCGAACTGTGGCCACTCGTCAAAGAAAATTACTTTTTATTCAATGCCATCGATGGCCTTACCAAGATCACCATTTTTTTGAGCTACATACTGGCGATTTCCGTCTTTAAAGATATTTGGCGCGTGTTTCAGTATCATGGGGCTGAGCACAAATCCATTTGGACTTACGAGAACGGCCTCGCGCTCACCGTGGCCAACGCGCGCAAACAAACGCGTTACCACCCCCGCTGTGGAACCAGTTTTATTTTCATTGTGATTTTGATGAGCATTCTTGTGTACACCGTGGTTCCACCTGCGGAGACTTTTGTGGGGCAGTTGGCACTGCGACTTGCCGTGATTCCGTTGATTGCCGGGATCAGTTACGAGCTGCTCAAGCTGTCTGCCAAGTATCAAAAATCGACGATCATGAAAGTGTTTTTGATGCCCGGTCTTATGATTCAAAGGCTTACAACGAAAGAGCCCGAAGACGCACAACTCGAAGTGGCACTCAACTCACTCAGCGAATCGCTGAGCTTAGAGGGAGCTTTAGTAGTTTAACGGGTTCGCTTCATGAAAGTTCAACAAATAAAACGTAATAAACCACGCATCGCTCTGCTCATCAGCACTTGGTTTCCTGTGCACACCGGCCAACAAGTTTACACCGCGAAACTTGGGCAAGCGCTGGCGCAAGACCACGGCTACGAAGTGGATATTTTGACGCGCGCGATCGATGGAAAAATGACGCAGGAACAAAAGGAGTTGGAAAAAATTCCCGCGCTGCACATTAAGAAATTTGGCTTCAAATCACATCCGTGGAATATATTCATGCAGGCCACTTACATGCTTTGGATTTTCTTCCGCCTGCTGCTGAATGGGAAAAAATATTCGCTGTACCACGCGCAAGGAGCCACCTGCGCTGCGGCGATGAAAGCCGCTTCGTGGTTCACCCGCGTGCCCACGCTCGTGACCGTGCATGGCAATAATGTTTTTGAGAAATCCTGGACGCTGAAAAAACTCATCCACCGTGTGATGTTTTTGGAAACAAAGTACACGCAAGAAGTGAGCATTGCCGAAAACTTTTTGAAGGCCGTGAACGTGAATGAACACATTGCAGTGGTGCCTTACGGCGTGGACACCGCGCCTTTTGACGCCACGCCTGCGAACCGTTCGCCGGAGCGTTTCAACGTGCTGTATGTGGGGCGTCTCGACTTCCAAAAGGGCCTCGACAACCTGCTGAGAGCCACCAAAAAAGTGATCGAATCCAACGGCTTCATCCAATCGCACAAAGACTTTATGCTGCACTTGGTGGGCAGTGGACCTGATCGCAAGGGTCTCGAAAATCTTGCGCAAAAATTGGGCATCGAAAAGTACGTGCACTTTTATGGTTATGTGACCGGTCAGGATTTGGTGCACTTATATAAGGCCTGCGATTTGTTCGTGCTGCCTTCCCGCACCGAAGCATTGCCGCTTTCTGTTTTGGAAGCGTGTGCAGCGCGCTTGCCGATTTTGGCGACGAACACCGGCGACCTTCGCAACGTGGTGATTGAAAATGTGAATGGACATTTGATCGAGCCGGATGACATCGATGAGCTTGCGTACTATTTGGAATATTTTGCCGGCAATCCGCATTTGGAAAAACTCGGGCAGGGAAGTTATGAGCTCGTTGTGCAAGAATATTCTTGGGATAAAATGATTCAAAAAATGCTGCGTATTTACGAAAGCATGGTGACCAAAAAAGCCGCAGACCAACTGAAACCTCACGATCATTATTTCCCTTGGCAGCTGCCTTTCTTGTTTATGAATTCGCGTGGCAAACGCAAGGAATATAAGGGCAAGGCGCCGCTGTGTTTCTGCCTCACCACCAACTTGGTGCAAGGCCACCTCACGGAGGAACTGCCCGACGAAAATGCCGAGATTCCACTGTTTTTGGAACGCTTCACGGAGTTCTGCACGCACTTGGAATTGCCTAGCACCGTATTCATTCAAAGTGATTTATTGGAATCGTTTAGTGAGGCTCTAAAAGGCATGCATGCGAAAGGGCACGAACTCGGCGTCAAAATAATGGATCAAGACTGGATCACTCCGCCGATGCGCCGCAGCACGCTGCGCGATTTGCGTGACCGTCTAGACAAGCTCGGCCTTACGAATGTGCGCATGATCCGTGTGCCACTGGAACTCAGCGAACAGGATTTAGAAATTTTGCATGAGGGCGGTTTTGAGTCCTTGCCCACCAGCGAAGATCCTTTGCCACATGTGGAATTCCACTGGGGTATTCCGTTTGGACATATTATGAAAATGAATTTGCTGAGTCTTGTGGAAATGAAAGACGACGAACTCTTGCACGCCGTGAACCGACTCCGCGCGCATGAAAAAGAACACAATGTTCGCCCCTTCTTGATTTTTGAATGCGACAGTACTGAATTCACTTCGCGTGAAGACCTTGAGCACGCCGCCGGTGAGAACTTCACCTTGCTCGCTCGCAAACTGGATTTCTTGGCGCAGCACATGGACTTGGAATTTCACACCTTGAGCGAATTCTGCAAATCGTGTAGCATCCAATCTTAAAAAAACTATGAGCAGCTATTTATTCACTTCCGAGTCCGTTACCGAAGGGCATCCCGATAAAATCGCGGACCAGATTTCTGACGCCGTGCTCGATGCTATTTTGACGCAAGATCCTGCTGGTCGTGTGGCCTGTGAAACGCTGGTGACCACCGGACTCGTTTTGGTTGCCGGAGAAATCAGCACCAAGACTTATGTGGATATTCCCGCGCTGGCTCGCAAAGTGATTGAAGAAATTGGTTACAACGACGCTTCGTACGGCTTTGATTCCAAGGCCTGCGCGGTACTCACCGCCATTGATGAACAAAGCCCGGACATTGCCATGGGCGTGGACACGGGCGGAGCCGGAGACCAAGGAATGATGTTCGGTTACGCTTGTGATGAAACGCCGGAACTCATGCCCTTGCCCATTTCCCTAGCGCACAAACTCACCTTTGCTTTGGCACAGGCGCGCAAAAACGGCACCCTGCCCTACCTCCGCCCCGATGGAAAAAGCCAAGTCACCGTGGAATACGGCGAGGACGGGCGACCCAAGTCTGTGAACACCGTCGTGCTCTCTACGCAGCACAATCCCGAAGTTTCGCAGGAACAAATTCGCGCGGACCTCATTGAAAAAATTATTAAACCCGTGTGCGGCGCGTATCTCACGCCCGAAACCATTTTCCACATCAACCCAACCGGACGCTTCATTATTGGAGGCCCTCCCGGGGACAGCGGGCTCACCGGCCGCAAAATCATTGTGGATACGTATGGTGGAATGGGCCATCATGGCGGAGGTTGTTTTTCTGGAAAAGATCCGTCCAAAGTGGATCGCAGCGCGGCGTACATGGCTCGCTACATCGCCAAGAATATTGTGGCCGCAAAACTGGCCAGCAAATGTGAAGTGCAACTGGCCTACGCCATTGGCGTTGCCGAACCGGTTTCTATTTATGTGAATACTTTTGGCACGGGCACCGTGAGCGAAACAAAATTGGGCGAGCTGATTCGCAAACATTTCGAGCTCACTCCACGGGGAATCATTGAATCCCTCAACTTGCGACGTCCCATCTACCGCAGCACCGCCGCCTATGGCCATTTTGGCCGCGAATTAGAGGCGTTCACGTGGGAAAAGGTGGACAAGGCCGATGCGCTGAGAAGAGAGGCTTAGGTGCCTCGCACGGCGACCTTATTTTTTGCGTGTAGAAACAAAACCCAACAAAAAAAGCCCCGGCATTCACCAGGGCTTTTTAATTTATTCTTTCTTAATGACCTTCGCCTTACGGCTGTGGTCGACTAGAGCATGTCCGCGAACATGTTGTAGAGGATCTGAGTAGCTTCGGCACGAGTGATGGAGTCACCTGCATTGAAGCAAGTTCCTTCGTCACAGGCGCTTCCAGATACAAAGCCTGCAACAGTCGCCCAAGCAACGGTTGCTGAGTACCATTCGGAACTATCCATGTCTTCATAGGCCTCACTAAGTACGGTGTCCACGTCGTAGTCATACCCCTCATCCGTGTGATCCAAGTATTCCCAAACGTTCACGGCGAGTTGGAGGAACTCAGCACGATTGATTTCTTCAGCAGGTTCGTAGGTGCCGTCCGGATTGCCTTCTATCAAATCGATTTCTTTCAACTCGCTGATGTAATCCGTGTACCATTCTCCCACCGCCACATCTTCAAAAGGCGCTTCGTTCGCTTCTTCCGTGGGCGCTCCTCCCCCCATCACAACTCTCCACAACAAAGTAGCCGCTTCCGCGCGGTTTAAGTTTCCATTTGGATCAAAGGTTCCATCTTCATAGCCCTCCACCACTCCAGCTTCCACCATTGCTTCAACCGCATTTTCTCCCCAGTGACCTGCAATATCAGAGAAGGTTATCACCTCGTCTTCCGTTTCCTCTTCGGTGTCTTCAACAGGTTCTTCCACGTCACTCGTATCTTCCGTAACGTCATCGGTCGTATCCTCAGGAGTGTCTTCTTCGGTAGTGTCGTCGATGCTTACCGTGTCACCAGAGCCTACCGTAAACGTTACTTCTTCCGTCAAGGAGCCCGTTTCCCCATCGGCATAGGGACGGAGCTGATAGGTCACAATGTCCCCGGCTTCCAAGTCCGTATCTATATAATATTCCACTCCAATATCCACATAAGCATAGGCTGTCCCGCTTACCGGAAGGGGGTCTACCCCCCGAAGGATTTGGATATCGGTACTGTCGTCGCTGGTGGGATCATCCCATGTAAGGATAAGTCCTCCCTCTGCATGATCAGCGACTACTACGTTTTCTATGCTGTGAAAGGTGTGTGAGGTGGAGGTTCCCGCTATTGCATCTCCCGTTGCGGTGGAGGTTTCTATGTCATCACCGGCAGCAATTTCGGTCAAAATGGTATAAGTTCCCGTAGTGCCCGGCGTGACTGGATTTTGAACGTTCGAAATCACTAAGCTTTTGGCTCCCGCTATAGCCGTGCTTCCTCCTACCTGAGTCAGGGTGACCACTTGTCCCGCCACAGTGGCATTCCACGTTCCGTCCAAACCGGAAAGGGAAGAAGCGGTAGTGCCGTTTACGCTCGCCACATTAAAACCAGTGGGAAAGGTGATAACAATTTTTCCTGCCTGTCTCAAAGCAGCGGTAGTGGTAAAGCTGACGGTTGCATTGTTGGTACTGGAATTCACTAAACCGGCCGGTTCTACATTGGTTGAGCTTAAATCTCCCGAGTCGGAAGCAAAATTGACGGTGCTAGAAGAGGCTATGGGCGATCCATCGGCAGTGGTGTCGTTGTCCACTTGAATCACTGCATTGACTCCCGGAGCTGCCGCCTTGTACAAGGATACAACTTTAAGTCCATTAATGGTGATGGTCTGGCCAGCTGCACAGGTTTCAGGAGCTCCCGGACCGGTAATGGGAATGGTTACCGTTTGGTTGTAGGTACCTGAATAAGTTATGGCATTTGACCCGTTGAAACCACAGCTTCCCGCTATGGTTAGCTGAGCGGCTGCAACCGTGGTGTCGAAAGCAACATTAGGATAAGCAGCGCGAATGTCGATTGAAATATTTTCAGGCTCGTTTGTAAAGTCATCACCATCCGTGTCGCTGATGGTGATAATGCTGAGACTTATGGACGCGTCTCCTGCATTGGGTAAAGAAGCCGGAGCACCTCCAGAAACGGCGTAGTCGTTAGCAGCAGCAAAGCTAGTACCAATGCCCAGTATAAAGAACACTCCTAAAGCAAGGAATGAATAAAGAAGAGTTCGAGTAGTGAGCATGATGGAGGGCTTATACAGTAATGGCTGACCCTATTATGGCTAAAAGAGTAGTTCACAGCAATACAAAAAGCCCCGGCATTCACCAGGGCTTTTTAATTTATTCTTTCTTAATGACCTTCGCCTTACGGCTGTGGTCGACTAGAGCATGTCCGCGAACATGTTGTAGAGGATCTGAGTAGCTTCGGCACGAGTGATGGAGTCACCTGCATTGAAGCAAGTTCCTTCGTCACAGCTGCTTCCGGATACAAATTCCCATTGAGTAGCTACCGTAACGGTTTCAGCGTACCACTCTGCTGAGTCTAAATCTGCATAGTCAGAAGTGGTTGAGCTGTCCATGATTTCTTGTGCGCTGTCTTCCATATCTGGGTTCAGATAGAGGTAAACATTGAGCGCAAGCTTGAGGAACTCAGCACGGTTGATTTCTTCAGCAGGTTGGTAGGTTTCATCTGGGTTTCCAGCCACCAAGCCTAGATCTTTAAGGTCAGCCACATAAGGAGCGTACCATTCACTCATGTTCACATCCTGGAAAGGATCTGCATTGATCTCGGCAGGTGCGTCTCCGGCACCAAGCACACGCCATACAAGCGCTGCTGCAGAAGCACGGTTGAGTTTTCCATCTGGATCAAAAGATCCGTCTGGGTTTCCTTCAACCACACCCGTACCAGCCATGAATTCAATAACGTTTTCTCCCCAGTGACCTGCTACGTCAGAGAAGCTCGCGTCTTCTGCGATCAAATCGTCGCTTGTATCGTCACTAGAAGTGTCGTCGGACGTGTCATCAGTTGTATCGTCGCTAGTGTCGTCGGAGGTATCATCAGAAGTATCATCTGTTGTATCTTCAGAATCTGACGTCTCAGCTGCTGAACCTACCGTGAAGGTAACTTCATCGCTGAGAGTACCGGTATCACTTCCATCGGTTCCACGAAGTTGATAGGTAACCACGTCACCTTCTTCTACGTCTGTATCAACGTAGTACTCAGTACCGACTGCTACCGTTGCGTAAACAGTTCCACTTACTGGAAGTGGATCGGTCCCTTTTAGAATTTGGATATAACCCGTATCATCGTCTGTTGGATCGTCCCAAGAGATGAGCACTCCACCGCTGGTATTGTCGGTTACTTCAACATTTGAGATGTCATTAAGTTCCGCTACTGATGTCGCCCCTACGGCAATGGTAATAGCAGCAGGCGTTCCAGTTTGAACACTGGTTGAACCAGTTCTTGATAGAATTGTAAAAGTTCCTGAAGTCCCTGCAGAAGCTGGATTCCTAACGTTCGCTACCTTCAAAGATTTTGCGCCTGCAGTTGTTGCGGTACCACCCGACTGGGTCAGGGTTAATACTTGACCAGAAACAGACATAGTCCAGGTTCCATCAAGCCCTGATAGATTAGAGGCCGTACCACTCATACCCGTGAGATCGTAACCAGCAGGGAAAGTTAGCTGAAGGTTTCCATTGTTAGGGATGGAAGTGCTTCCAGTTACAGCTGTAGTAGTGAAGGCGACTGTATAGGTTGAAAGAGATGAGTTCGCGTAAGTATCTGGCGTCATGCTTAGGGCAGACAGTGCACCTATTGCTACCGCATAATTGACGCTAGGACCAGCCAGAGGCGTACCTATTACTGTCGTTGAGTTATCCACCAGAAAGAGTGCGGCTGCTCCAGGTTGTCCTGCTGAATAAGTAGTTCCCAACTTTAAACCAGCAATAATAATTGTCCCATTCGCGGCACAAAGTGGGGCTCCGCTATTGTCCGTAGCTCTAATAACAAGGTTTGTGGCTGTCGTATAGGTTGCGGTAGTTGTAGTGATGGTAGAAGCTGTACAGGTTCCTGTGATGGTGATGGCTGCTGCATTTACCGACTGGTCGAAGACAACGCTTGGATAGGCAGCTGTATTAATAGTAATCACTATATCTTCGAAGGCTCCTGTAAAGTCATCTCCAACTCCATCTTCTGTAAGTTGGATGTTGGAAAGATTACCAGTGCCAGCACCAGGGGCAGCACCAACGGCGGGTAGAGCAGTTGGGTCACCTCCGGCTACTGCATAAGTATTTGTTGCTGCAAAAGTGGTTCCCACTCCCAAAACAATAAACAATCCTACGGCGAGGAAGCTTATGAACAAAGCACGGAACTTTGAAATATTAAGTAAGGTCGGCATGGTGGAGGGCTTAGATAGTAAATGGCTGGAACGTATTATGCCTAAAAGATTCTGCAACTGCAAATTTCCGCGCTCTTTTTATTTGACTTCTCCGCGATTTATTTTTTTGTCAATTTATGGAGGAGCTGTTTTCCAGCTTCCACTCTTCAATGTCGGCACGGAGTTCATCCGCTAAAGTTTGTAGCAGAGGATCGTGCGTTTCAGCGCTGAGCATTTGCTTTTCAAAGTTTTCGAGTGCCTGTTCCGCACTGGAGACATCGTTTGCCTCCAAGAGAATGCGTACAGTGTCTTTGGTCACCTCAATGCTCGTGGAATCCAACTCGTAAAGTCGCTTGATGTATTCAGCAGCTTTTTCGTACTCCTCCATGTCTTCGTAGAGGCTGGCCAGGTTATTTAAAGTAGGCCAATCGGTATCGTTCTGCTCGAGAACTTTTTCGTAGTATTCAATAGCTTCTCCATACTCACCCAATTGTTGGTAGCGTAAAGCAATTTCAAAAAGGATCTTAGAGTCGTCTGGGCTTTCTTCGAGCAAGGCCAGCTGTTCATCAATAATGTCGTGTAACGACGCCTCTTGCTCTTCGGTTAGATTTTTCTCGTAGTGCCAACTGCTGGTGTTCAAGTTGCCACACGCGGTCAGCATGAAACTAAGAACGAAGAGAAGGATGAATGTTTTTTTCATAATGTGAATTAGATTTGATTTGGGCTGAGTGATTATAGCAAATTCTGCATATAACAAAAGCCCCTTCCTTTGCAGGAAGGGGCTTTGTATAGAGCTAGGCCCTATTGCTAACTGTTAGCTAATTCTAGGAATTAGTACTTAACAGTGTTGCTAGACAAGACGGTTGAAGAAACTTTTCCAACCCATCTTACTGTAGCGTTTGTTTCAAAGAACCAAACGTCTCCAGCAGTAACTACACCATCAGCAGATGAACCGAGGTCCATAGAGAAGGTCAAAGGATCATCCACACCAGCGTCTTCATCAAGCAATGTGCCTGTGTCGAGACTTACTGTGTATGTCTTTGTAGTTCCCTTAGCAATCTCGATTGTTGAGTAGCCAACAGAATCAGGAGTGAAGAGGATACGAGCCTGGCTAGCGCTGTTCCATCCCACAGAACCTTGAGCAATAGTATTACCGGATTCCTTGAGGTTTGCGGTAATAGCTGCGGTAGGTACCATGTTGAAATCAGTATCAGCGGTCATATCAACCACCATGAACTCGTTGTGCAAGGTGAACGCATCGAACCAAACGGCATCGTTTTGTCCGAAGGTCGTAGGTGCAGTGAGAGTGATACCAACATAAGTATTGGCATCAGTAGCAGTAGTAAGAGGTACTGTGATCAAGTTCCAAGCACCAGCTGTTGAGCTAACTACCTGAGCAGCTGCGATCGGAGATCCATTGTAGAGCACGCCAGAGGCGATACCATCTACAATGATTTCTCCAGCATCACCAGCTACAGAACAACCGTTGTCAACTCCGAGATAAATTCCGAAATCAGAAACGAGCGTGTCTGTTTGAGTAGACTTCACCCAGAAGCTTACGTATTCGTAACCATTGATGGCTGCGGATGCGTGAGCGGTATTGAGTAAAGTACACTGTAGATCAGCAGTAGCGTGTCCAGTGTCTGACCACATGATACCTGCAGTTCCATCGATGAAATCGTTGGAACTATTAGTGTTTCCTGTGTCAGCCGTGATATCACCTGCATCTATAGTTCCAACGCCAGCCCCATCTAGAGGGTTAGCATCGTCGTCAGAGAAGGTAGAAGTACGGAATTGGATCTTCTCCTGAGACGCAGCTGAAACTGTGAAGACGAATGCATCGTCAACAGTAGCTACAGAACGTGATCCAGAAGGTGAGCTTGAAGCGAGAGCAATAGTAGGCTTGCTTTCGTACACATGCATACGGTTAGTTCCAGTGTGGAACCCAGTTCCAGGCAGAGAGTACATGAGAGGATCGTTGTCAGCGTAATCTTGGGATCCACCATCATCGATAAGCATAGCGGTCACTGTATCTTCTGTACCAGAAGTAGAGCTTGGCCATGCTGTAACGATGTAAATATCTTCAGCAGCACAAGCTGCGTCGTTATTGGAATCCACACAGATGAGAGATCCAACAGGAAGTTTGTTTGGATTCTCGCTTGTTGCGTTAGCATCAATTACGAGAGAGGTCGTAGCTCCAAGAGAAACTGTGTTGTCAGATGCAGTAGCTCCATCGATATCGAGGGATTCATCAGCATCCGTGAAAGTAATAGTACCGAAATCGAGATCTTCAGTAGCTACTACGTCAGCATCGAGTTCTTCACCCTTGTAGGTTTCTCCAGATCCTTGTGCAACTGCTTCAAAGTTGTTGTAAGCAATAGCAAGGTCTACGAATTCTCCAGCCGTAGCAGAAGATCCGCTAGAAGAAATGGTGTTGAGGTCAGCGTAAACAGTTACGTAAGCGCTTTCGTCAGCATCAATGAACATTTCGAGTCCGGAGAAACTTGCAGTACCTTCCACAAGTGGAGAGGTGCTTTCAAGAGTGTCTCCATCTTCGTTTTCGTAAGAAATGGTCAATTGGGTAACGTTGTTATCCCATTCTCCCAAGTCTGTAGAAACGATACCAACTTGCTTGTTGTTAATAGACATATCAGTTACTACGAATGATTCACGAGTTGTTGTGAATTCAAACTTAGAAACTTCTACGTCAGTAGAACCAGCAACTGCAATGTTTTCACGAGCAGTGTCGCTAGATACTGCAACGGTAAGAGATCCACCGGCAACAGTAGCAACGTAAGTTCCAGAGGTAGTAGTAGGTGTGTTGTTTACAACAGCAGAAGTGCTTCCTCCAGATGTAGCAGAGAAGGTGCTTCCGTCTCCGTCTTCAACAGTAACGTTGGAAGCCGTGAGGTTGAAAGCTACGTTTTCGCTAGCAGCAGTAGAAGAAAGATCTCCAACTACGTACACTACTTCAGTTTCGCCGGCATCAATAGTCCAGCTAAGACTGTCGTAAGTCACTGCCCAAGTAGTGTTGTTCACACTCTTAGAAGCGGCGATAACATTTCCTTCTGAGTCTTCAAGAGCCACGCTTCCAACAATGGTTGGTAGCATGATGGTGTCTTGAGCATCGTTTGCAGAAGTAGAAGATGTTTCCCAAGTGTTATCTTGGTCGTCATCGATCATACCTCCCAAAGTGATGTTGGTAACAGTACAGTCACTAGAATCTCCACAAGCGAAGGCGTACGCAACGAAAGGTACATCATCGGTACCCTTAACGTATGAGTTAGCTCCAACGGTTGGAGTAGAAGCGAGTGAAAGTGCCAAAGAAGCAGTACGAACGGTCATGGTCTTTGAAGTGATCGCAGATGCAGGAACGAGTACGCTAGTATTGGTAAGAGTCTTGTTGTTC
>CAYHHJ010000008.1:0-3217 GCA_964356405.1 uncultured Candidatus Peribacteria bacterium
ATGTTGAGCATGGCTCTATAAATAATATTGTCACTCACTTCAATTTGAGTGCAAAGATATTTATCTCCGTTATAAACTTCATTCCACTGGTCTAATCCGCCCATTTCATTCAGCACCTCGGGAGTTACGTAAATAGTTCCGGTTCCATTGATATCTACTTTATCCATGCTGATGCCCACGATTTCCTTGGTGTCAGGGTTGCGAATGATTTGAAGCGAATTTCCTTGAGCGTCGGACCAAAATTCTTCAAGGGAAGCTTCTACCACGACGTCGTTTTCAAAACGTTGACTGAGGCGTTCTTCGTGGAAGATGCCGCTTTGTACTTCATATTGTTCGGAGGCTTTGGCTAAAAATTCTTGTGGGTCGAGGCCGCGGGGAAGTAGCATCATGGTTCCAAAAGCAACCAATACAAGGGCTCCTGCGTAGGCCAATGAGTAACGTTTCATAGACTGAAAGATAAAGGCTAAACCTGAGACGCGCGGTTCGGGCAAAATTTCCTCTGCCTGTGCAAGCAATTTTTGTTTAAGGGTGTGCACAAAGGCAGCATCCGCGGACGGTCGACTCGTCTGCAGAGCGGTGAGAAAATCGGGCTGTGAACTTTTACGTTTCATGTTTATTGAGAGGGCTTAGTTAAAATTTTACTGCAAGTTTTTCCAGCGCAGCCGCAGCGTTTGCAGTGCGCGTGATAAATTGGAAGCCACGGTTTTTTGCGAAACGCAGAGCGCCTTGGCGATTTCTCTATTACGTAGATCGGAAAAATAACGCAGCGTGAGCGTTTCACGTTGCTCGTCGGGGAGCGCATTTATGAGTGTACGGATTTGCTGTGCGTCGTCATCTTGCTGTGCGATGGCTTGCGGTTCAGGTTCTTCGCTCGCAAAATTTTCGTGCGCTTCTTCCAACGTGACGGCATCTTTTTTTTCGGTGAAAAATTTATTCATGCAATTGCGCGCAATGGTGAAAAGCCATCCGCGGAAGACGACGGTTTTATTTGAATTCAAATGTTTAATATTTTTTAAAACGGCTTCCCACACTTGGCTCGTCAAATCTTCCGCTGTTTTTGTATCGTGTAGTCGCGTGATGAAATATCGATACACCGCTTGCACATGCTCTTCGTAGAGTTTTGCGAATGCGATGGGGTCCGTTTTGGCACGTCGAATGAGACTCATTGTGTATGAAGATCGCTTTTTAAATCATTTACTGCAAGTTTCTAAAAAGCAGACTAGCATACTTTTCGTTTTATTTATACAGCCATCTTATATATAGAATAAATTTTTATTTGCGAGAGGGATTTTGAATAAGAGTTCTTGTCGAGTTTTGCAAAAAAGAGGACAGTTTTTGTAGTTCTTTTTTTACTTCATTACCCACAACGCCATGCCGGTAAAAAAGAAGAAAGTATCTAAGCCAGCGAAAAAAGCTGCACCTAAGAAAAAGGTTGCTAAAAAGCCCGTAAAAAAGGCCGTTAAGAAAGCTGCGCCAAAGAAGAAGGCCGCTGCAAAAAAGCGTCGTTAAGTTAAAGCCCTCTTCACGCCAAAGCTCCATCTTTAAAAAGTTGGAGCTTTTTTTATTGTAAGCTCAGTGGGAAAAAGTAATGCGCTTTTCCTTCTACTACAAAATCCACATTTATATACAGCGCGAATTCACTTTCGTCAGTAGGGAAAGGTTCTTCAAATAAAAAAGTGTGATTGTTTACAATGGTGTAAGGCAATTCACGATGGGTGACTTCACCGGTCTTATCGATTAATTTAGCGCTGATGGTACTGATGGTGTCGGTACTCCACTCAACAGTAAAAGTGAGATCGTCGTCGTTGGTGTAAGGTGTATAAGTGAGTGCCGAATAATCGGGATCATCTTTTTCAAAACAGACAACGTCGGTGCAAAAAGGTCCGTCGAAGCCAGGAATGGTGCTGCCTTCGGCTGTGGTCATGGTAACGGTGGGGCGGTCGCGGATCTCTGATTGCATATCTATGTGAACGCTATCATCGCCGCAGCCTTGTAGCAGAAGCAGAGCAGTGAGTGCAAAAAGTTTTTTCATAGGCTTCATCGTAGCTCAAGTCGAGGTTTTAGCCAAACGTGAAAGCGAAAGCTCACTTCACAGCAGCAAGTAAAAAGAGTTATGATCCGCGCATGAAGAAGGCACTGTCGCTAAAGAATCTTAGCAAGGTTTATAAAAATGGAGTTCATGCGCTGAAGGACGTGAATTTGGAATTGGAAGAAGGCGATTTCTTTGCTTTGCTGGGGCCGAATGGTGCCGGTAAAACCACTTTGATTGGAATTGTAACAGGACTCGTGGAGAAAAATTCTGGCGACGTACGTATTTTTGGAATCGATCCGAGTAAAAATCCTTCGGCGGCGCGGCAAGCGGTGGGGGTAGTGCCGCAAGAGTTCAACTTTAATATTTTTGAAAAAGTTTTGGACATTGTGGTGACGCAGGCCGGCTATTTTGGGATTCCTAAAAAAGAAGCGGAGCTGCGCGCGGAGAAAATTTTGACGGAGCTGAGTTTGTGGGACAAACGTAATTCGCCATCACGCATGCTTTCGGGTGGAATGAAACGTCGCCTCATGATTGCGCGCGCCCTCATCCACGACCCGCAACTGATTATTTTGGACGAACCCACCGCCGGTGTGGACGTGGAACTGCGCCACGGTATGTGGAAGTACCTCACAAAGTTGAGTAAGGAAGGAAAAACCATTTTGCTCACCACACATTATTTGGAAGAGGCGGAAAAACTCAGCAAGCGTGTGGCGATCATTCAAGGGGGTGAGATTATTCGGCAGGGAAATATTAAAGAGCTGATCCGTGCTATGGAAAAGAAGACCTATGTCTTTCATTTTCGGGGTGGGGAAGAGAAGGAGGTGGTGTTTCGTGGCAAGGACTCCTTGATGGATGCCGTGGAAAAATTCAAAAAAGAAGGAAAGGAAATTGTGGACATGGGTCCCAAAATGAATCCGCTGGAAGAACTCTTTTTAGATCTCTTACAAAAAGACGCATGAACCTGCATGGACAATGGATCTCCTTCATGACGATTGTGCGCAAAGAAGTCACGCGCTTCATGCGTATTTGGCCGCAAACCCTTTTGCCGCCCGTGATCAACCAAACCTTATACTTTGTTATTTTTGGCGGCTTCATCGGTTCACAAATAAAAGAAGTGCAGGGCGTTTCATATATGGAATTCATTGTGCCGGGTCTCATTATGATGGCGATCATTAGTAACTCTTT
>CAYHHJ010000008.1:3317-7929 GCA_964356405.1 uncultured Candidatus Peribacteria bacterium
AAGTTTGATGACGTGAGTGTTTTCCCCACGTTTATTCTTACGCCGCTGACGTATTTGGGAGGCGTGTTTTATTCGGTGGCGAGTTTGCCGCCGTTTTGGCAGACGGTTTCTAAATTCAATCCCATTGTTTATGTGATGGATGGATTTCGTTACAGCTTTTATGGAACGGCGGAGATGAATGTGTGGGTGAGCTTGGGAATTTTGTTTGCATTCACGGTAGGATTGTTTTATCTCAATGTAACCCTGCTCAACCGTGGTAAAGGACTTAAAAACTAAGGCAGCTCGCGCCGTTTCTTTTGTACTACATCCGCAGTTTATTTTCCCCGTGGCGCTTTTTTTGCCGTTTTTTAAAGATGGGCAGGTGGACGATTACTTTGTGGTGCTGGGCATTAGTTTTGTACTGCCGTTCCTGTATTTTCTTTATCTCTTCTTCTCCAAGCGGATCAGTGATTGGGATATAAAGGATCGCAAGGAGCGTTACCGCATTTATGCAGCGGCTTTGATTGGGATGCTGGCCTCGCTTGGCTATTTGTATGCGTTTTCCAGCGAGCTTATTTTTTATGACTTTTTGAAACTGTTTTTAGTGGCAGTCGTTTTGGTGGGCGCCAATTTTGTGAGCAAGGTGAGTATTCATGCGGCGTGTATTTCTTTTCTGTGTATTTTCTTGGTGAAAGACTTTGAGGTTTCGCCGCTGATTTTTGTTTTGGTGCCGTTGGTAGCGGCGTCCCGATATATTTTAAAACGGCATGGGATCCTGGAACTGATTCTAGGAGCGACCATACCGTTTCTATTTTTGCTGTTCTAAGTTATTTCACTTCGTGCACGGTGGGGTCACCGGGAAGGACGTAGTAACGGAAGTTTGAGAGCAGCGGTCTTTCCCACATTGTTTTTTGGCCTTCATTGCCTGCTTGGTTGATGAGTTCGTTCAGATGCTCAAGGGCGACTTTTTCTTCTTCAGCCGATAGGCGCTCGGTTTGTTTGTAGCAACCTGGTTCAAAGTCAGAGGTGTCTAATTCAAAGGCATCGCTCATGTCGAGCAAGGTGAATTCATCGGTGACTTCAAAGAGTGAAGCGTTGCTTTCGTAGTCCAGGTATTCGGAGCTTGTTACGGTGTAGCTGCCGCGCTCAGTCACGTTTCCGTGGTAAGAGGTTTCGCTGGTGATGCTTACCAGTTCGTAGCTATCGTCGTCAAAAGTGTAGGTCACGAATACGTCTGCAGGGTCGTAGTCATCCAGTGGGGAGTTTGAGTAAGCTCCGCCCAAGAACTCGGTTTGATTGAAGGAAATTTGGTGCAGGGTGCGGCCATCTACTTGGGTCATTTCATAGTGAATGCGAGCGTCTTCTTGAACTTGTTCGAAAAGTTCCAAAGCTTCGTCAGAGGCAAGGCGGCCTTCGCTGAGTGCTTTTTCCAGCTCCGTCATGACTTGGCTTGGCTGTGCTTTTGCGTAGGCTCGGCCAGTCATTTCAAAGAAACTAGGATCGCTGGCGCTCATTTTTGCCCAGGCGTAACCGGTGAAATCTTCACCGTCTTCTGTGGTCACACAAACGATTTGATCTAAATAGTGGGCTAGCAGTTCTTCGGTGAAATATTGTTTGCCGGGATGCACGTTGTAGGTCTCCTGTTCTACTATGTCGCCATCTTTTTCAACTAGTTCCGTTCCAGTTGCTTCCAATTTGGTGTAACTGAGGCGGTTTCCATAGTCGTCATAGAGACTGAGTCCGGTGTCGTGGCCGCTCACTTCTTCAAAAATACCGTCCTCTTGAGGGCCATTCCAACTGGTGGATTGGCTTTCTTGGCGAAGATCCTTGTTGGGTGCGACCCAGAGTTCTTGAGAAGACTCCGAGGTGGTTTGCCAGCCGGTGAAGGTTTCATTTTCAAAGTACATTTCTTGGGTTTGCTCGATGTGAGCGTGGTAGATTTCGTCAGCATGTTCTTCGTTGGCGGCACTGGCTTCTTGGATGAACATTTGCAGGGTGTTTTTGGATTCGCCGGGCAGCGCCACTTGAGTGACCAGCAGGGCAATAACGGCAAAGGAAATAGAAAGTCTAAATAAGGTTTTCATAAAAGGGTTAGTGTGCGGCGCGGAGGAATATTTTTTTTCGGCTTGAGCTAAGAGCTGTTCCTTGAGTCCCGCTTTGAACGCGCGGCTCTGGGGAACCTGGGCTGCCTTGAGGTCGTGTAGAGAGAGTTTTTTCATAAGCTAGGAGAGTAAAGAGACAGTCGTTTTTGTACGTGTTTGAGGGCGCGAGATAGGTAAGCACCGATACTGTTTTCAGGTTTGCCGAGCAGCTTGGCAATGTCTTTGTTGGAAAGGTCGCCGAATACTTTGAGGCTCACGATTTCTCGTTCTAGCGCCGGCAGTCCTTGCAAGGCGAGGGTTATGGCCTGCCCGAGTTCCTTGTCTTTAAAGTCTTGGTGCGGACTATCGGGGCCGGCGCTGTCCCAGTCTTCCGGCAGAGCGACTTCCTTGTGACGGCGGAAGTGCTCGGCAATGGTGTTGCGGGTCAGGGTAAAAATCCAGGCACGAAAGGCTTCCGGCGCATCCGACTTTAAAGTGTGCAGATGCGATAGCACTTTTTCCCAAACCTGGCTGACTAGGTCTTGGCACAGGGCTTGGTCGTTTACGCGGAGGTAGGTGAAGCGGTAAACCGCGTCATAAAACTCCTCATAAAGTTCACCGAAGGCATCGACGTCCGTTTTTGCCTTTTTGATTAGATCTGCATTCATGAATGAGAGATTGAACGCTAGAGAGACGGGCGAGTCTAGGAGTTTACAACAGGAAAATTAGCGGTAGTTTGTAAAATCCACCGGTAGCGGCAAGGTTTTTTCGGCGCGGAGCATGGCGATAACGCCTTGCAGTTCGTCGCGGGATTTTGAAGTGACGCGAACGGTGTCGCCTTGGATGCTGGGTTTAACCTTTGGGAATTGCTCGCGGAGCAGCTTGGTGATTTGTTTGGCCATTTCCTGATCCAAGGTTTTGATGAGGTTGATGACGTAGCGCACTTGGTTTCCGCCAATTTTTTCGAGTTCGCCTTTCTTCAGCACTTTGGGAGAGAGCTTTCGGTTGATCATTTTTTGCAGCAAAATTCCCCACGCGGTTTCCAGCGACATATCACTGGGCGCGGTGAGGGTGATTTTTTCATCAGTGAGTTCCAATTCAATGCCCAGATCTTTCAGGTCAAAACGCACGGCAATTTCTTTTTTAGTTTGTTCGTAGGCGTTGCGAACCTCTTGAAGGTCGAACTGACTAACGATGTCCATGGATGCGTCTGAGGCCATAAGGGTGGGGGAAAGTGAAATGAGTATAGCTTTTAGCTGCATTTTTGACAAAGCCAGCCTTCTGCATCAGAATGGGTCACTATTTATGGCACCACGACAACGCAAGTTTCCGGATGACCCTACTCGCTTTGAGCACTTTGTGCCCGATGATGGGAGTGAGTATCAGCGCTACATTCAGTTGAATCCGGCGCATGCTTTTGATGAGCGAGATTCGCGAGGAGAAGAGGAGCTTTCTAAAATTTTCTTCGACCGTGATGGAAACTTGAGAGAAAATGGAAATGAAGTGGTCCAACGGTCCAACCTCACGCAGGTTTCGGTGCGGGCACGTCTGGGGCAGATTATGGGAAACCGTGCTTGGGCTGAGCATCGTGCTAAGAGTAAGGCTGACTTTGCTGCGTCACCGCGTACCCTATGGAAAACGTTAGGTGAGACTGTGGTGGCTCCATCTGATCGAGTGGTGGTTGGTAGACATATGACCGCTAAACAAGTGGCCGCGATTATGACTGTGGATCCTGAGCTGCTTACTCCTACCTTGCTTCGAAATTTAGGAATCGCTGACCCTGTGGAGGAAAAGGGTTTGGCCTTGGAAGATCAGGCGACGCTGCGTGCTCGTGCGATCCCCGATGTGAAACGGGCTTTTTCTCGACTTGAACCTATTCGCCGACCCGATGAAGGCGATGCAACGTTGGGAGATTTGCGTTATTTCCGCATGATGCGCGTTTCGGAAGGAGAGCGGGAAGGAAAGGTGGTGGGTACGCAAACCATTGGTGGACAAAAGATTATTTTTGGAACCGATTTGCGCGGGGCAGAGCGTCGCATTCATCATATTCGTCACAACTATGAAGAAGAAATTGAAAAACTCACCTGGATTAATGGAGTGATTCTGAATCTGCGAGACAACTTAAACTTTTGGAAGAGGCCGGGCCGTGAGGAAGATTTGCAAAAACTTTTGGCTACCATGGAGGAAGTGGTGCAGTCTCTTGATAATGTTGAAGATGACTACAAGTCTAAACTCCGCGACAAGTTGGCAACGTGCACGGATGTGAATGATTCTCGTGGCCGACCGAATCCTGGCAGCAAACAGGCGGATCTCACTAAGGCTTTGGATTTTCTGGGAGGACGCTTGCGCAGCATTGAATCGATTTCTAAATACATTGGAGAGGACCATACAAAAGTTATGCAAGTGGTGGCGGCGCAAAAAGATCCGCTCAAGGGTGTGCGCGAACGCATTCAAAAAAAGGAGCTGTGGGATGTGCAGCTAACCGCGTTTCGTAGTTCCATGCGCGGGGTGAAGTATCAGCCTGATTTAGGTTTTGCCCGTGCGGCCCAAAC